>CALKWG010000063.1 GCA_938004315.1 uncultured Spirochaetaceae bacterium | reverse complement strand
GTCGGTCAGGATTTTGGGCGACTATGTACTCGATCATGCTTCCCCCGGCGCGGCCACGGGGCCTACGCCCGCTCATCATACCAGCCCGCGGCCTAGGCCGCAACGGCGGCGACGGGAGCGGCCGAAACGTCGACCGCGGCTCGCGTTCATCCCCCGCCCGCTTGCCCGGACAGCGATCGAGAAGTATACTTTTTTCGTTATGTATAAGCATCGACTGGCCTCGCCCGGTTCGGCGTTCAGGGATGGCCGACGCCGGCCTTTCTACCTCGCTTACCTCGCCTCAGGCGCGGCCCTGGCTCTCGCCCTCATTTCGTGCGCCCCGAGCGCGCCGAGAAGAGCGGAGCTCGAGGCCGCCGCATCGATGCCGGCCTCCGAGCCGATAGAGCCGGCCGGCCCGGGCCTCGTCGGCTACTTGCCGCTCGTCCCGCTGGAGGGGCCCATTAAAATCGGCATACAGCCGGGGCATTGGCGCATCGAGGAGTTGCCTGACGAGCTGGCGCGGCTGCGCACGAGCATCGGCGCCGCCTTCGGCCAGCTCCGCGAGCTCGATATCAACTTGGCCGTGTCGCGCATCCTCCTCGAGCGGCTCCTAGCCTCAGGCTACGACGCCGAGCTCGTACCGGCCTCAGTGCCGGCCGGCTATCGGGCCGACCTCTTCGTCTCGGTGCACGCCGACCGCGCCGACCAGCCCGATAGGCGCGGCTGGAAGCTTTCGCCGCCCTGGCGCGCCAGCCCCGCGTCAAAGGCTTTAGCAGCCGCGATGGCCGCCTCCTTCGCCGAAAGCGGCCTTCCCGAGGACAGGGGCGGCGTCACGGCCAACATGCGCGGCTACTTCGGCTTCTCCTGGTGGCGCTACGAGAACGTCGTCTCGCCCTATACCCCCGCGGTCCTCGTGGAGCTCGGCTTCATGGGGAACGCGATAGAGCGGGCGCGCATGCGCGACGACCCCGCCTTCTACGCGGCTATCCTAGAGCGCGGCATCGTTCGATTCCTGGAAGGATACGCCCGCGACGACCCGACTATCCTCGTCCCCGTAGTCCACGAGGCGCGCAGAGCCGGCCCCTCGGGCGTCCGCGCCCGGGCGTCCCCGAGCGATGCCTCGGCGATAGTGGAGCGCTACGAGGCCGGACGGCTCATCAGGCCGGTAGACGAGGCGCCCGGCGGCTGGTACGAGGTCTTCTCGCGCGCGCTCTGGCGCGGCGTCTGGGTGCACGAATCGGAGTTGGAGTAGGCGCCTGCCCTGCGGGCGCCGGTCGGATACCGACGGCGCCCCTTCGGCGCCCGGCCTCCGGCCCCGAAGCCCGGGCCGCCGCATTAATCCCACCAGACCTTGCCCGCGTAGTCGGGTTTAAACCCGCTGGAGGCGTGCCTGATCACGGCCGCCGTCTTAAGGCCAGGCGCTAAGGGGCCGATGCGCTCGGCCATGGCCCTGAGCGTCGTACCCGAGGCGCAGTCCTCGTCGAAGACTACGACCGGGCCTAGGCCGGCGGCCTGTCGTATGCGCGCTTCGTCGACGGCCGAGACCACGGGCTCCGCGTCGCGGCGCTTGAACATGCTGAAGCGCACGAACCACAAGGGGCAGCCCAGGTACTCGGCCAGGAGTAGCCCGGGCATGATGGAGCCGTGCGCGGCCCCCACGAGCAGGGCCGGCGGCCGCCCGAACCCCTTCGATACCGCGTCGGCGAGCGCCTTGACCTTGGCCGGCTCGGCGCCCCGCCAGGTATACTTGTCGCGCCGCGAGCTGTAGACGAAGCCCGCCAGGCCCGGCGGCAGCTCCCTGGCCAGGCGCGCCGCCCGGCCGGCAGCGCCGGGCTCCAGGCGCACGAGCGCCCGGGCCTGGGAGAGCGCCTCCTCGAACAGCCGCAGGGCCTCCGCCTTCGTTACCGGAAGATAACGAACGACGCGGCCGGGTTTACGGGTGAAATCTATGTATTCGGTGGCGTGCAGGACGAGGCCGAACTCGACGCAAATCTTGTAATTTAATATAACATTGATAACGGCGGGGGCGAGGAGGTACAGGAGCTGGGCGTCCCGCCACTCGTCGGGGCCGCCGGGCGGGGCGGCGCGGGACAGGCCCTCGGCGAGGGAAGCCGCCTTGGCCAAGGCCTCACCGTAGCTCAGCTCCATGTCCATGAGCTCAGGCGGCTCGTCCCAGTCGGCGTGGAGGAACTCGTCGATCATGCGGCGCCCCCCGCTGCCCGCTCAGGCGTCGTCGCTAGCCCTTGGCGACGCCGGTATTTCTGAGAATGCAGCCAGGTTCGAGCGACAGGCCCTGCTCGCGTATCAGCCTGGCGGCCAATTCGACGGCGTCCACGATCTGCTGATAGCCGGTGCAGCGGCAGAGGTGGCCGCGCATCGCCTTCTTTATGGCCTCGCGGT
>CALKWG010000062.1 GCA_938004315.1 uncultured Spirochaetaceae bacterium | reverse complement strand
CTCCTTCCCTGCACGCCGCTCTTCCGATCTGTTTTTTAGCGACAAATACCGGAGGTTGACAACGCCGGTAGCGTATTTGGCAAATGTGAGAATTACGGGAGGCTCAGGGGAATGATAATTCCCGCCGCCAGGTCAGCCGCGACGCGTTTGAAGTTGTCTGAACAAGGGTTAGCGGTGGCCGGGGAAGAGGCGGAGACGGTCGGGAGGACCCCGCGGCCCACGCGCGCGGGGCTGGCGGACGTAGCGGCCTCCTGGTTCTCCAACAAGGCGGCCGCCCGCTGCGAGGGGGTACGCTGGCCGCTGGCGGCGGCGCTCGTCCTGGCGGCGACCATGGCGGTCGCCCTGCCCTTCGGCACGGCGCGATGGCGACAGGCCGCCGCCGCCGCCGACCTGTCGCGCTATCCCGGGCTCGGGGCGGCCTTCGTAGCCCTGGCCGCCCAGCCCGGCGGCTTCGCCGTGGGACCGGAAGGGCTATCGCGCGCCGCCGCCCTGCCGACCGAGCTTAGGGCCGGCGCCTGGACCGTCTACGTCGACCGCCCGGGCCTGCCCGAGGAGGCCGACGGCAAGGCGCTCTGGCTGGGCTCCGAGTACTTCGCCGCCTCGAACCCCGAGACCGGCGCCTTCGTCGCCTCGGCCTGGACGCCTTTCGAGGGGCTCTCGTCGGCCCGGCTACGCGCCGCATCCGGCGACCTACGGACCATGGGCGCCCTCATCGAGGGGATGTTCTTCACCGCCGCCTTCTCGGGCATGAGCTCGAGCATCGCGTCGCTGGGGCTCCTCATGCTGGTGCAGAATCTCTTCTTCGTGGCGATCATAGGGCTCCTGCTCTCGCTCTCGGCCCTGCGCTCGCCCGATCCGGCCGAACGCCGCGTGCGGCCGCTCCTAGGGATGAAGCTGGCCGCCTGCGTCACGGCGGGGCCCGCCTTCCTGGTGGGCCTCCTTGGGCTGGCCCTGCCTTCGTCCGCCGCGCCCCTCCTCTGGATAGCCTATTCGCTCCTCGGAGGCGTTAGGGCGGTCATCCTCTACATGGAGCGCTATCGCGGCGCGGCAGGGCTTAAGAAAGCGTGACGCCCCGGCGGCCGGGCGACGAGACGGCCGCCGGTAGCGGCTTACGGAAGCACGATAAAGACCGCCGACTCGCCTGGGCCGAGGCTTAAGGATGCGCCGGGCGCTAAGGGCGCGTCGCCGGCCGCGAGCCTCCCCGCCGAGCTCCACAGGGCCCTGAGCCTCACGCCCGCCGGCGCGCGTCCTACCCAGGGGATGGAGTCCAGGTTATGCATGACGAGGGCGGTCTCCGACTCGTCGGTCCTCAGCCACGCCAGGAGGTAGCCGCCCTGGAGCTCCGCCCAGGGCACGGGGGCGTAGCCGCCGCGCCGCAGGGCCGGGCTGGCCGCCCTGAGCGCCGCCAGGCCCCGGTAATGGTTAAAGAGGCTGGCCGAGTCGGCGCGCTGATCTGCTAGAACCGGGGTCAGGCGGTTCTGTCCGGGCTCGACCTTGGCGCTGGAGCGCGGCCAGGCGACGTTCGGGAGCCCCGGGCCGGCCTTCCAGGGGAAGGCGTCGCGCCTGGCCAGGTCGTCGTTGGCGTAGCGGCGCCCGGTCATGCCCAGCTCCTCGCCGTAATAGACGAAGGGCAGGCCGGGCAGGGTCTGGTAGAGCGAGGCGCCCATCTTAGCCCGCGCCCAAGCCAGCTCCTTAGAGCCGCGGACGGCCGCCCCGTCGGCCGGCTCGAGGCCGGCTCCCGCCGCCGCGTCGAGCCCCAGGCGCGAGAGGATGACGCTCATGGCGCGGTCCTGATCGTGGTTCGTAAGGAGGGGCGCCGGCGTGAAGCCGGGAGTCCTTACGTACTGTCCGTAGGCCGAGGCATACGCGCCCAAGAAATTACCGGGCGTACCGCGCCCGAGGAGATCGAGGATATACCGGGCCGCGGGGAAGTCGAAGAGCGAGTCGAAGACCGGGGCGTAGGCGACCAGCTCGAGCACGCTCTCGGACAGCACCTCGCCTATGAAGAAGACCTCCGGTTTGACTCGCCGCGCGGCGCGGCGCAGGTCGTTCCAGAAGGCCCGGTTCAGTGCCAGGGTACCGGTGCCGGAGGGCATCTCGTTCGGGTCGAAGGCGTGCTTGGCCGCGTCGAAGCGGAAGCCGTCGGCGCCCTTCTCGAGCCAGAAGGCCATGATTGACTTGAGCTCGTTGACCACGTCGGTATTGTCCAGGTTGAGGTCGGGCATGCCCTCCCAGAACGCCGAGAAATACTCGAACGAGGAGCCGTCGGGACGGGTCGCCCGATAGAAGCGGCCCAAGCCCCCCGAGCCGTACGAAACGCCCGGCTCGCGCCGGCGGTACCAGGAAGCGTAGGGGCTCGAGGCCGATTTCAGCGCGTCGACGAACCAGGGGTGCTCGCGCGAAGTGTGGTTGAAGACCAGGTCGAGGATGATCTTGACGCCGCGCTCGCTGGCCGCCGCGGCCAGGCGCTCGAAGTCAGCCATGCTACCGAGGCGCGGGTCGACGGCGCGGTAATCGACCACGTCATAGCCGTGGTAGGAGCTCGCGGTATTGATGGGCGAGAGCCAAAGCGCCGAGACGCCGAGCTCGCCCGCCAGGTAATCCAGCTTATCGGTCAGGCCGCGGAGGTCGCCCCAACCGTCTCCGTCGGAGTCGGCGAAGGAGTATACGAGCACTTGATAGGCCGGCCCGCGGGCGTCGCGCCACCAGGGCAGCTCGGCATAGGCCGACGCGGCTGCCGCGAAGGCCATCGCCATGGCCAGCATGGCTCCGACCAAGCGCCTATGCGAAATCCGTACCCGATGCAAAAAATCCCGTTTCATGCTACGCTCCGTCCTCTCCGTTGATGCCGCCTCTGCCGGCTTTACGGTAGCATACCACGACTAAACCGGTTTTGGAGCTCTATATGCATTTCAATTTCGACACCCTCACCATACGCCATGAGCCTGGCTCGCCCGGCCGCGTCTCCTGGGGCGACCGCGAGCGCGGCTACCTGGAGCTCTTTCCCGCGCGCCCCTGCGCCGGCGCCGGCTATCGACGCGGCGAGCTTACGCGGCTACGCGACGCCTTCGCCGTACGGGCGGGGAACATCCGGGACCGATCGCGCGAAGCGAGCCGGGCCCTGCCCGGCGAGTTCCGCGCCGACGGCATCGGCTTAGCCCTACTCCTCGAACGGGCTGCCGCGTGGGTCGGGCTCGACGAGCGTCGGCTCGAGAAGCCTAGCGGCAAGGCCGACGGCCTCGCCCTCGTATTGCCGCGTTGCCGTTCGCCTTGGGTGAGCGTCCGCATCGACGGCGTGCAAGCCTGGGCCCGCGGGGCGGATCGCGACGGAGCCGAAGCCGTGGCCGTCGCTTCAAGCACGGCCTTTAAACCAGGCCGAGCCCGCATGCACGGCGGGCTCCGGGCGCCTGCCGGCGAGCGCGTCGAGGCCTTCTATCCGGAGCCGGGCTTTTCATCCGCCGATTTCTACCTGGCCTGGGGCAAAAGCGCGCAGGAGGCTGCGGAGAAAGCGGCCGCCTTGGCCAAGGAAGAGGCCATCCAGGCGCATCGGGCCGCCGTCGCCGACTTTTTTTCCGGGGCCTCCTTGTCGAGCGCCGACGCCGCGTTCGACAAGGCCGCGGCCTGGGCCGCCTTCTCGGGTTGGAGCCTCGTCGCTCGGGAGGAGGGCTTGGGCATCTGGGCGGGCCTCCCCTGGTTCCGCGACAACTGGGGCCGCGACACCTTCATAGCCCTGCCGGGCATCCTCCTGGCCTCCGGACGCTTCGGCGAGGCGCGCGAAGTCCTGGCCGCCTTCGCCGAGCGTCAGGATCGAGACCCGGCCAGCCCGAGCTACGGCCGCGTGCCCAACCGCTGGCGCGGGCCGGACGACGTGATCTACAATACCGCCGACGGCACGCCCTTGTTCATACGCGGCCTCTGGCACTACCTGCAATACACGGGCGATGAAGCCTTCGCCCGAGAATTAGCCGCGACGGCCTTCCTGGCCCTGGACGCCGATCTGGCCCGCCGCGACGAAGAAGGCTTCCTGCCCCACGGCGAGGCGGACAGCTGGATGGACGCGCGCATCGAAGGGAAGGAAGCCTGGTCGGCCCGCGGCGACTGCGCCGTCGAGGTACAGTCGTATTTCTACGAGGCCCTGCTCGCCGGCTCCCGCCTGGCGGCACTGAGCGGGGATGAAAGCCGCCGCGCCGCCTACGACGAGGCGGCTACGAGGCTCAAGGCCTCGTTCAAGGCCCGATTCTGGCATGCCGAGGAGCGGCGGCTGGCCGATAGGCTTAGGCCTGATGGCCAGGCCGATCTGCGCGCCAGGCCGAACGCCTTCTTGGCGCTGGGCGCCGGCTCCGATAGCGGCCGCCCCCTCCTAGAGCCCGAGCTCGAAGCGGCAATCGTCGCCGACCTCGTCCCGGAGCTAGTCTATCCCTACGGCGTGGCGAGCCTCTCGCAGGAGGATCCGCTCTTCCATCCCGACCACGACGGCAGCCCCAAGTACCACAAGGACGCGGCCTATCACAACGGTACCGTCTGGGGCTGGTTGGCCGGCCCGGCCATAGAAGCCATGCTGCGCTACGGCGCATACGAGCGCGCCTTCGAGCTCACGAAAAACCTCGCCGGGCAGATACTCCAGGGCCCCACGCCCGGCGCCCTCGCCGAGAACCTGCACGCCCACCCGGGGCCAAACGGCGAGCCCATCCATTCAGGCGCGTACCTGCAGGCCTGGAGCGTCTCCGAGTTCGTCCGCGCCGCCTTCCAAGGCTATCTAGGATTCAAGCCGGCGCTCATGGACGGGAGGCTCGACCTGGCCCCGCGCCTACCCGAGGGCCTGAACGAGCTCGAGGCCGAGCCGAGCTTCGGCGAGGGCGGGACTTTGGCGATACGAGCCCGCCGGCAGGGCCGGACCTGGGAGCTCAAGCTGTCGCGCCGGGGCACCGATGCGCGTCCCCTACGCCTAAAGCTCGAGCTGCCCGGCCCCACGGGCCCGTTGGCATTCAAGCTGGAGCTCCCGGGAAGCGCCGAACTCCAGCTGCGCTACGACGAAGAAAGCGGGAGGCTTTCCAACATGGCGCGCGCTGAAGCGGCGCGCGCCGAAGCGATGCCCGCCGGCGCGGCGCCCGTCCGAGTCCGCGAGGCCTACCCTGAGCTCACGACCCTCCGCTTCGCCGAGCCGCGCCGAGCGCCGTGGAACCTGCCGACGCGCGGGCAGGAGGTCCTCAAAGGTATAATCCTCTCCGGCCGCTACGACGCGGGGCCGGCGGCCACCCTGGCCGCATGGTACGACTCGGCGGAATTCGCGTCGGCCTACCATAGCGACGATGAACTCGGCGCCCTGTGGTCTGCGGAGGCCACTTCGTTCAGGCTCTGGGCCCCGAGCGCGAGCCGCGTCCAGCTCCTATTATGGGAGCGCGGGGACGGCGACGAGGATCCCGAGCTCGTCGAGATGGCTCTTGGCCGTAAAGGCGTCTGGGTAGCCGAGCTATCGGGCGACCTACACGGCCGCTACTACGCCTATAGGGTGCGATCCTTCGGCCTTTCGCGCCTAGCCGTCGACCCCTATGGCAGGAGCGCCGGCTTGAACGGCCGGCGGGGCATGGTCCTAGACCCCGAACGGGCCGCGCCCAAAGGCTGGGAGCGCTTCGTGCCGCCCTCCTGCGACGCGCCGAACGACGCCGTCGTCTACGAGGCCCACGTCCGCGACCTGACGAGCCATCCGTCCTGGCTAGGCCCGCGCGAGCTGGCGGGCACCTATCTCGGGGCCGCGTATTCGGCCGCGGCAAGCGTAGGCCGAGACGCCGCGAGCGCTCCGGCTCGCGAACGCCATGAAGCCTTCCCGACCGGCTTCGACTACCTCCGCGCCCTGGGCGTAAGCCACGTGCAGCTCCTGCCGGTCTTCGACTTCGTCTCGGTTGACGAGGCGCGGGTCCACGAGCCGGAATACGCCGCGCGGCGCGAGGGCGGCGCGTTCAACTGGGGCTACGACCCGGGCAACTACGCCGCGCCCGAGGGCTCGTACGCCTCCGACCCGCGCGACGGCGAGGCCCGCGTCCGGGAGCTGCGCTCCCTCGTACAGGCCCTCGGGCAGGCGGGCATGGGCGTCGTCATGGACGTCGTCTACAACCACGTGCCCGAGGCCGCGCGCTCGGCCCTGGACGCCTGCGTCCCCGGCTACTATTTCCGCGGCCGGCGCGACTCGGGCGCCGGCGACGACACCGCCTCGGAGCGCCCCATGTTCCGCCGCTACATGTCCGACACCTTAGCCTGGTGGCTCTCGGGCTATAAGCTCTCCGGCTTCCGCTTCGACCTCATGGGCTTGCACGACGTCGAGACGATGCGCTTCGTCGAGGCGAGGCTGAAGGATATCAAGCCGGACCTCCTGCTCTACGGCGAGGGCTGGGATATGTACCGCGGCGCGGCCCCGCTGAAGGCGGCGGATCAGAGAAGGATCCGGGAGCTCCCCGGCTACGGCATGTTCAACGACGCCTTCCGCGACGGCGTCAAGGGCTCGGTCCTTAACGCCGCCGCGCCGGGCTGGCTGCACGGCGGGGCGCTCGAGGAGAGCGTGAAGTTCGGCGTAGTCGGCGCGACGAGGCACCCGCAGGTGAGGAACAAGCGCGTCGTCGGCACGGCCATGTCCAAGCCTTGGGGCGAGCGGAGCGGGGCCTGCCTCAACTACGTCGAGATACACGATAACCTGACCCTGCGCGACAAGCTCGAGCTTACCGAGCCCGGCCGCGGCGACGAGTACTACGCGCGGCTCTCGCGCCTAGCCCTGACCCTGACCCTCAGCGCCCAGGGACTACCGATAGTGCACGCCGGCCAGGAGTTCTACCGTACGAAGCGTTTCCCCGAGTCTTGGGCGAAGGCCGGAGGCCTCGATAAGGCGGTCGCCCTACCCGACGGGAGCGCCTTCTTCTGCCATGACTCGTATAAATTTAGCGACGAGCTCAACGCCCTGGACTGGGAACGGGCTCGGCGGGAGGAGAGCGGCGTCGCCTACGCCCGGGGCCTCATCGCCTTGCGGCGGCGCGAGCCGCTCTTAAGGCTGCGGACCGGGGCCGAGATACGCCGGGAGCTCCGCTTCCTAGCCGACGCCGGCGGCCTCCTGGCTTGGAGCCTGGGCGCGGCCCGCGTCGGCGGGCTCTGCGTCCTGGCCAACGCCCGCGCCGAGGCCGCCGGCTTAAGCCTGCCAGCGGGCTCCTGGCGCCTCGTCGCCGACAGCGCCGCGGCCGAGGCCAGGCTCGACGGCTCGGGAGCTACGATAGCCGGCGAGGCTACGATCCCGGCCAAGGGCGCGCTGATACTCAAGCGCATCGCCTAATCGAGATCGAGCGGCCGGCTCGCCAGGACCGGCGCGCGGCGCCCGGCGAACTCAAGGCGCGCGGGCTTCAGCGCCGACTCGCGGCCGCGGAAACGCAGGACGGCCGGGGCGCCCGGAGCCGAGGCGGCCGGGATAAGGATGCGCGGCCTAATCGCTCCGTAGCCGCGGCGCAGGTAGTCGGCTTCTATAGAGAGGACGCCGCCCGTATACGACCAAGTCAGCTCGAACTCGGTACGCGCGCCGTCGCGATAGCTGAGGCTCAGGCCGTCGTCGGCCGCGTAGCGCAGGGAGCCCGAGCCGCCCTCCTCCGCGCCGTCCAGGGCGAAAAGCAAGATGTCCGGCGCGCGGAGCTCTTTGGCGTGGTCGCGCCTCGGGCCGCGCTGGAACGCGACGGCCGCGCCGGCCCTGAAGTAGAGGGGCGTGTCGTCCCGTCCGGCCTCGGCCGTGAAGGCCTGGCCGCCGCGCCGGTATGCGCCGGCGTTCCAGTCGAACCACGGTCCGGCCGGGAGCCGGACGCTCCGGCTCCGCGCCTTCGGCTCCAGGATGGGCGCATGCAGGATATCGGGGCCGATTAAGAATTCATCGCCGCAGTCGGCGGTCCACTCCTCCTCGGGCCAGGCGTACCACAGCGGCCGCATGACAGGCTCGCCGCCCTCCTCCTGGGCAATCCAAGCCTGGTACAGGTAGGGCAGGAGCGCGTAGCGCGAGCGGATATAGGCGGCCGCGACCCGTTCGGTCGCCTTGCCGCGGGTCCAGGGCTCCTGGTCGCGGGCCCCGGCCACGTTGTGGTTACGGAGGAAGGGGAAGAGGAAGCCGGCCTTATACCAGGCCTCCATGAGCGCGCCGTCGGCGTCGCCGGCGAAGCCCGGCACGTCGGGCCCGTTCATGGGCATGCCGGAGACCGAGAGGTTCAGGCTGAAGGCCGGCGCCGCCTTCAGGTGGGTCGGGTTGGACACGTTGTCGCCGGTCCACATGCCCGCGTGCTTGGCCATTCCCAGGTAGGCCGAGCGGCTGATGATGAAGGGCCGCTCGTCCGGCCTGGCGCGGGTTAGCCCGTCGCGCGTGGCCATGGCCATGCCTAGGGCGTACTGGTTCCTAAAGGCCTCGTGCGGCAGGCTAGCTCGGCCGAAGCGCATGTCTTGAGGCGGCGCCGAGCCGGTGGACGGGTCGTTCATGTCTATCCAATAGCCGCTAAAGCCCAGGCGCGTGAGGCTTTCGACCTCGTCGGCCCAAAAGGCCCGGCCCTCGGGCAGGCTGAAGTCGGGGAAGGCCGTGTAGCCGGGCCAGACGAAGCCGGTATAGGTAAGGCCCTCCTCGGTGGTACAGAGGAGCCCATCGGCCTTAGCGCGCGCGTAAGGCGCGTAGGCCTCGTCGCGGCGGAGCCCCGGATCCAGGATGGGAACCACGGCGTAGCCGC
This sequence comes from uncultured Spirochaetaceae bacterium, assembly GCA_938004315.1. Classification (GTDB taxonomy): domain Bacteria; phylum Spirochaetota; class Spirochaetia; order Treponematales; family UBA12059; genus DAIPLR01. The sequence goes on along the minus strand of CALKWG010000062.1, from coordinate 27,082 downwards.
GGGCGCGGAGCTCGGCCAGCCGCGCGGCCGGCTCGTCGAAATGCTCGGCGTTCACCGTGAAGACGCGGAAGCCGTCCATATAGTCGATATCCAGCCAGAGCCCGTCGTTCGGGATTCCGCGGGCCTCGTACTCGTCGGCTATGCGCTGTAAGTCGGCGTAGGAGCGGTAGCCCCAGCGGCACTGGTGGTGGCCCAAGGCCCAAAGCGGCGGGAGCGGCATGGTCCCCTGCAGGAGCTGCAGGCGTCGCACGAGCCTGGCCGGGTCGTCGTCGGCTAAGAGCCATAGATCCGGAGCGCCGCCTTGAGCGCCCAGGTACAGCCAGGGCTTCCAGGGCGTCGAGCCGGCGGCGAAGATGCCCTCGCCGGCGCCGAGATTGACGAAGCCCGGCCAGGGCGCGTCCATCACGACGGCCCACCAGAGCGGCGCCGCCGAACCAGGAGCCGCGGCGGCGGCTTTGCGGCCTATAAGCACGGGGAAGCTGGCGTACAGAGGGTCGGCGCGCGACTCGGCTATCTCCGCCCAATCGAACTCGGCGAAGAGGTCGGTGTTCCAAAAGAGGGCGCGCTTGCCGGAGAGCTCGAAGCCCAGGTTCTTGCCGCCCAAACCGTAGTAGCGGGTGTCGGCCGGCGGCTCGAAACGCAGGAGCCACGAACTACCCGCCAGGCCGAAACCGGCGCCGGATAAAAGACGCGTCCCGCCGAGCGACAGGTCGACGCCGCCGTCCGGCTTTAGCTCGCAGGCGGCCGCTTCTGGCCCGGGCAGGGCCGCCGCACGCGCGCCGTCCAGGCCCGCCAGGCTGCCCGAGCCCCCCGGCCAGCGGGCCGATTCGCCGCGCAGCCTGAAGAGCCCGGGCCCCTCGGGTCGCAGGCTCAGCTCGACCGGCGGGAAGGGCCCGCCGTCGAGCCGGACCGCGGATCCGGCGACAGGTAGCCCCTCGGCGGCCGGCGCTCCTGCTCGTCTGCCTCGCCCGCCCTCGGCCGGGGGCTCTCCGGCGCCCGGCCGACCCGGGGCGGCCGGCGCGAAGCGGAAGTTCTCCGGCGTGGGGATCTTTCGGTAATTCACGCTCAGGGCCTCAAGGCGCCAGCTTGATGATCGCGGCCGAAAGCGGCGCGACCGTGACCGCGGAGCCTTGGATTTTCGCGCCGACCGGGTTGGCTAGGCCCTTGGGATCGGCGCGCTCGCCGTCGGCCAGGAAACGAGCCTGGGCCAGGTTCAGACCGGTCTCGATGGTCACGCTCTGGTCCCAGTTGGCGTTCGCCAGCATGACCAGGGTGGTCCCGCCGTGGCTGACGACCCAGCCCATGGACAGCTGGTCGTCGTGCTTGAGCTGCCTCATGGCCTTCTCGACCAGGGCCGCGTCGCCGAGGCGCAGTATGGGCTCGGCCTTGCGTATCGCGATGAGGCCTTTCACGTACTCGTTGAGCGCGGCGTACTCGGGCGGCAGGGTCCAGACGAACTGGTTGATATCGTCCGACGAATCGTAGCTGTTATGGACGTAGTCGCCGGTGACCTCGCTCGTCGCGCCCAGCCGAGGCTTGGTGCGCCCGCGCTCGCAGCCGGCGTGCAGGAAGGCTATAGGCTGGCCGGTGAGCACGAAGAAGTTCGCCAGCTTGGCCCGCGCGGCTATCTCGGCGCGCTCGTCGGGATAGCGGGCGTCCAGGCCGACGTTGAAGGCGATGTTATCCGCCAAGGTGAGGTTGTCGTGGGCGGAGACGTAGTTCATGGAATCGCCGGGCTGGTCGGCTTTGTAGTAGAGCATAGGCCGGCCGGCCAGATTGTTGAAGACCATGGCCGTGTTGACCGGCTTACCGGTCACGAAACCCTTGGCCCGGTCGTTCAAGCCGCCGGCCTTGAGGATGTCGCGGAACTCGTCGTTGAAGACGGCGACGAGGTCGGTCTTGGTCATATAGTTCTGGTCCATCACCGCGAGCGCGGGGCCCCGGTACATTTTCCAGCCCTCGCCTTGGAAGAGGATATCGTCCTTGCCCGGCAGGGCCGCGACCCTCTCGCGGGCCTTGAGTATAGTCTCGGCGTCGATGAGCCCCATGAGGTCGAAGCGGAAGCCGTCGACCTTGTACTCGTTCACCCAATGGTAGATGGAATCGCGGATCAGCCGCGAGGCCATGGCCCGCTCGGTGGCCAGGTCGTTGCCCACGCCGGAGTTGTTCGTGAGCCCGCCGCGCGCGTCGCGCCTATAGAAATAGCCGGGGACGATGCCGTCCAGGATCGAGGTGTTCGCGGTATGGTTGTAGACCACGTCGAGGAGGACGCCCAAGCCCGCCTTATGGAGCTCCTTGATCAAGGTCTTCAGCTCGACGATACGCGCGTAGGGGTCGCGGGCGTCGCTCGAGAACCAGCCCTCAGGAGCGAAGTAGCTATGCGGGTCGTAGCCCCAGTTATAGTTGTTGTCGTGGGCGCGCCCGTTAGCCTCGAAGCCGGTCTCGAGCTCGTTCGTATAATAGAAATTTAACACCGGCATGAGCTGCACGTGCGTGACGCCGAGCTCCTTCAGGTACGGGATCTTCTCGATGAAGGCCAGGTAGGAGCCGGGCCGGCCCTTCACGCCGGCGTCGGGGCCGATCGTGAAGTCGCGGACCGAGACCTCGTAGATGATCGCATCCTCGCGCTTGGCGAGCTTGACGTCGGTATAGCCCTCCCAGCCGCCTTTGGGCTGGGCCTTGGCCGGGTCGACGACCGCGCCGCGGCCGGGGCCGCTCCCGGTAAAGGCGTCCATCGAGAGCGCGTAGGGGTCTAAGACGACGTTCTCGCTCTCGCCGAAGAACACCGAATACTCGTAGAAGAAACCGTCCGGGTCGGCGCGGTCGAAGCGCGCGCTCCAGACGCCCGTGGCCGCTTCCTTCTTGAGTTCGAGCGCGTAGTCGGCCTCGCGAGCCAGGCTGCGGCGGTACAGCCTAAGGCTGACCCGGCTGGCGAAGGGGCTCCAAAGCCTGAACTCGGCGGACTTCGTCGCCGCGTCGTAGATCGCGCCGAGCCTATAGCCCTCCGGGGGGACTATCCTATCGGCCCGCTCGGCGGCCAAGGCGGCGGCGTCGACGCGCGCCGGAGCCAGGAAGGCCGGATGGCTCACCGCGATGGGCGCGTCCAGCCTGGCGTCCTCGGCCAGGACGAGGCGCACCCGGCGGGCGTAGTTGTTCGGCCTGTTATCGGGATCGGCGTTGTTCACCGCGTCGACGACGCGGATCTCGGCTCCGCCCTGGTAGCGGGCCGTAAAGCCGCCGGAACCGGGCTCCAGGGGCAGGCCGTAGCGCCCGGACAGCTCGAGCACGATCTCCCGCTCGGATACCAGGCGCGCGAAGTCTATGGTCGGGTTATACGGGCCGTAGGGATAGCTCTTCTGGTCGTCCTGGAAGATCACCCAGGCGTTGGTCGCGTTCGCGTCCAGGATGCGGTCGGCGTCGCCGTCCTTCTCCCACGAGGCGTCCTTGCGCGCTATGATGCCGAAGAGGCCGTCGGAACCGACGGTTACCGCGCCTAGGGTCGAGCCGTCGCGCTTGAAGCGCAGATAACCCACGCCCTCGGCCACCCCGAGCTCACGGGTCTTATCCCAGCTCGTCGCGCCGTCGCCGCCGGGTATGGCCCAGTGCCAGAAACCCCAGGGGCCGTAGTCGGCGTCGTTCCGCAGGTAGAAGACGACGATCTCGTCGGCGCCCGGCTGGATGGCTTCGTAGGCGGCCTTCACCTGGGCCATCTTGGGGTGCCCCATGTTCTCCACGGTCCCCGGCTCGACGGTGGCATACGGCGCGGGGCCTAAGAGCTCCACGGCCGGCCCGCCCGCGCAGCCGGCCAGGGCCGCCGCGACCAGGGCTAGGCATAGGAGGCGAGCGAGCGAAAGCGTCGGGCGGCGAGCCTGGCGACGCCGGGCGGTATCGCGGCGCCGTCCCTTCAACGCGAAAAGCATAGTTCCGTTCATAGATCCCCCTTATGCGCCCGCCTAACGAGCGTCTCTAGTTCATGTTCCGAGAGGAAGCCCCGGGCCGCCCCGGCCTCGCCGATTTTCCAGCCGGCGAAGGCCGTAGCCAGGCTGAGCGCTTCTTCCGGGGCGCGGCCGCGGATATAGTAATGGCAGAACGAGCTGAAGAGCGCGTCCCCCGCCCCTATCGTCGAGATGATCGGCCTGGGCCTAAGCGCCGGCGCCGTCAGAGCCGGCCGGCCGCGCTCGACGAAGAGCGCTCCCTTCGCGCCGAGCCCGACGACGACGGCGCGGGCCGGGTAGAGCCCCAGGAGCTCGCGCGCCGCCTCCTCGGGCGGGGCCCAGAGCCCCTCGTCCGACATGAAGATGAGCTCCGCGGCCGCCATGAAGTCGGCGTTATACGCGTCGCGCGGGTCGCGGAGCACGTGGACGTCGCAGAAGACCGGAAGGCCTCGGGCCCGGGCTAAAGGCAGGAGGTCCCGGTTAAAATTGATATTGCAGAGACAGGCGGCGTCGGCTCCCCCGGCGGCGGCCTCGAAGGCCACGGCGGGGTAGCGCCGCTCCTGTATGTCCTTTAAGTCGACGTGGATCTGCCTACGGCCGTCGGGATCATAGAGTATCGCCGAGTGGGGCGTCTCCGGTAGCGCGCGGACGACGCGGCTCGCGCCTATCCCGGCCGCCGCCAAGGCGGCCATGACGCCGTCGCCGGCGGGGTCGCCTCCTATCATCGACAGGAAACGAACCTCGTCGCCCAAGGACTTGAAAGCCAGGGCCAGGTTCATGCCCACGCCCGAGACGCCCGAGTAGACGCCGCCGAAGGGATAGAGCACCGGAGAATAGGCCAGGGGAAAGCCGTCGATGCGGACGGTCGTCTCAATATTGATCAGCCCCGATACGATGAGCGTAGCCATTTCGCGCAGTATAAACCGGTTTACCGTAGCCGTAAACCCAAAGCTGTCGTACTATGATCCCATGCGCCTTGATATCTTCAGCATCGATATGCCCCAGCTCGGCCAGTCTGGGCGAAAGGTTCGCGTCCTCCTGCCGCCCGGCTATGCCGACGAGCCGGAGCGCCGCTACCCGGTCCTGTATATGCAGGACGGCCATAATCTCTTCGACCCGGGTACCGCTACCTTCGGCGCGCACTGGCGGATCGGCGAAAGCCTGGACGAGCTGGCCGCGGCAGGCGATACGCGCCGCATGATCGTGGTCGGCGTCGACTGCGACCACAGCCGCGAAGGGCTTGCTCGCCTGGACGAGTACTCGCCCTGGGTCAATCCGCGCATAGCCCTCGACCTAAACCGGGCGGCCGGCGTCGCCGCCGCGGGCGGCAAAGGCGAAGCCTACCTGAGCTTCCTACTCGAAAGCCTTATGCCCGAGATAGACCGGCGCTACCGGACCCTGCGGGGGCCTGAGTCGACCGGCATAGCCGGCTCGTCCATGGGCGGGCTGTTCTCGCTTTGGGCCCTGTACCGCGCGCCGAAGGCTTTCGGGCTCTGCGGCGCGTTCTCGAGCGCGTTCTGGTTCGCCAAGGCCGAGGCGCTCGCCGCCCTGCGGGCCCAGTGGCGACCGGGCGCCTCCGTCTACCTGGACGTGGGCACGGCCGAGACGAGCGACGATACCAAGCCAGACTTCGCCCGGCGCTACCTACAGGATACCCTCGATATGCGCGATGAACTTTTAAAGCTCGGCCAGCCCGAGGCCGAGCTCCTCTGCGCAGTCGACGAGGGCGCCGAGCATTCGGAGCGCGCCTGGGCGCGGCGCTTCCCGCGCTTCGCCGACTGGGCCATGGATCGACTGGAAGGGTCACTCGATGGCCGGCGATAGGCCGACGGCAGGACGCGCCGCCCCGGCCGCGACGCCTGCCTACCCGCCCGCCTCCGACCTTCGCTTCTACGCCGAGCTCGGCAGGCGCAAGGCCCGCGACGAGAGCGGGCTCTTCCTGGCCGAGGGGCGGAAGCTCGTGGAGGAGGGCCTGCGCTCGGGTTGCCCCTGCGCGGCGGTCTTCGTGCGCGAGGGCTTCTACGGCAGGCACCCGGAGACCGACGCCCTCTTGTCCACCGTCGACGCGAAGGTCCTCTCCGAGCGCGACTTCAAGCGCTTGGCCGACACCGAGGAGCCGCAGGGCGTCATAGCCGCCTTCGACTGGCGCGGGCTCCGCGCCGACGAGCCCGAGGGCCCGGTCGTGCCGGCGCTCTACGACGTCGCCGACCCGCGCAACATGGGCACGATCGTGCGCAGCGCCGACTGGTTCGGGGTCACTTCGATCATCGTAGGCGAGGGCTGCGTCGACCCCTTCAACGGCAAGGCCGCGCGCTCGAGCATGGGCTCGGTATTCAGGCTACGCTTCGTCCGGCCCTCCTCCCTCGCCGACGAGCTAGTGCGCCTAAAAGACCGCTACCGCGTGGTCGTCGCGGACCTGGACGGAGAGGATTACCGAAGCTTCAAAGGCGGGCCCGACGGGGTCTACGTCTTCTCGAACGAGGCGCGCGGCCCCTCCGACGAGATACTCGCGCTGGCCGACGCCGTGGCGACCATCCCGGGCGCCGGACGCGCCGAGTCGCTCAGCGTGGCGGTAGCCGCTGCGGTGATGATCGCGGCGCTGAGCTAGCCGGGGGGACGTCTGCCGCCGGTCGGCCGGGGCGGCCGCCGTTCGGGATGACCGGACGGCGCCCCGCTTGCCCCGCCGGCCGGCCGAATCGGCCGGGCCTAGTCCTCGCTTGCCCCGAGGGCGGCGGCCAGGGCGCGGGCCGCGCGCAGGCCGTCGGCCGCCGAGCTTACGATGCCGCCCGACCAGCCCGAGCCCTCGCCCGCGAGGTAGAGGTTTTCGAAGCCGGCCGTATAGCGCTCCGGGTCGCGCAGCGCCTGTATAGACGCGCTGGTCTTGCTCTCCAGCCCCAGGATGATGCCGTCCTCGTAGCCGCGCAGCTTGCGGCAGAAGGCCGCTAGGCCTTCGCGGAGCAGGCCGACCAGGGGGGGCGGGAGGAGCTCCGCCAAGTCCGCGGGCGCCAGGCCCAGGGGATAGCTCGAGGCGAGCGGCCCCGAGCCGGCTCGGCCCTCTAAAAAATCCTGAATGCGCATCGCCGGCACGCGCCAATCTCCAGTAAATTCTTTATAACTTCGTTCCAAACCCTCGAGCCAATCAAGGCAGTCCTCGGCCCGGGCCTCGGACCCCAGGAGCTCCCCGGCCGAGAGCCCGGCTACTACGGCGGCGTTGGCGTAGGAGCCGTCGCGGGCGTAGTCGCTCTTGCCGTTCACCGTCGAGGCGTCGGCGTAGGCCGCCGCCGGCACCACCGTGCCGCCGGGGCACATGCAGAACGAGTAGACGCCGCGCTCGCCTGACTGGGCGGCCAGGCGGTATTCGGCCGCCTTCACGCCGGGCAGCTTCGGCGCGCCCCATTGGGCGCGGTTGATGAGCTCCTGCCGGTGCTCGGCGCGGAAGCCTAGGGCGAAGTTCTTAGGCCTGAAGGGCACGCCGCGGCTCATGAGCATGCGCTGGGTCTCGTAGGCCGAGTGCCCGCAGGCCAGGAGGAAGGCGTCGGCCTCGAGCCGGCCCTTCGCCGTCTCGACGGCTCGGAGCCTCCCGCCTGGCCCCGCCGGCGCGCGCCCCCCGTCGGCGACCAGGTCGGACAGGCGCGCGTCGAAGAGGATCTCGCCGCCGGCCTCGATCAGGGCGCGCCGCAGGCGCGCGGTCATGCCGTAGAGCAGGTCGGAGCCGACGTGCGGATGGGTCATGTAGCGAATCTCGTCGGGCGCCCCGGCGGCTATGAACTCGTCATAGAGATATTCGCGCTCGGCGCCTATGCCCTTAGTACGCGAGCTCAGCTTGCCGTCGGAGAAGGTACCGGCGCCGCCCTCGCCGAAGGAATAGTTGTCCTCGGCGGGGAAGGGGCCGCCCGACTCGAAGGCGTCGAGGGCCGCCTTGCGCCGCTCCACGGGGCCGCCGCGCTCGAGGACGCTCACCTTAAAGCCGGCGCGCGCCAAATAGAGGGCCGAAAAGATACCGGCGGGGCCGGTGCCCGCGACGACGACGCGCGGCGCGTCGGGGCCTTTAGCCCCCGGGGCTCGGATCGGCTTGAGCGTAGGCGGCCGCGGCGGCTCGCCGCCTTGGAAGGCCGGCGAGGAGAGGCCGACGCGATAGAGCCACTGGATGCGGCCCTTATGGCGCGCATCCAGGCTCTTCAGCGCCACCGTATAGCTAAAGTCCTTGATGCCCGCCTTCTTGGCGAGGGCCGATCGTAGCTCGGCCTCGCCGGCGCCCACGGGAAGGCTTAGGTCGTATTCGCGGTATCCCATAGAGCGAGCTTAACCCGGCTCCCAGGCCGGCGGCAAGGATGGCGCAACCCTTAAGCCGGGAGCGGGTAGTCGAGCTCGACCGCGAGCCCGCCGTCGTTATGCAGGGTTAAGACGGCCCCGAGCTGCTCGGCCAGGCCGTACAGCAGCTCCAGCCCGAAGCCGCCCGAGTCCCGGGCGCCCTCGGGCAGGCCCGGCCCGTCGTCATGGAGCGTGAAGAGCACGCGCTCGCCGCTCTTTTCCGCCCCGATCAGCAAGGCGCCGCCTCGACCATGGAAGGCATACTTCATGGCGTTGGTAACGAGCTCGGTCATCATGATGCCGATGAGATAGAGGTCTTTAACCGGCAGTTCTAGATCGGCCAGCTTGAGCTCCAGGCGAACGCCCCCGCCGTTCGGGAAGGAGGCGACGATGTCGGCGGCCAAGCCGCCCAGGTAATCCTTGAGCGATAGGGCGCGGTAGCTATCCTCGCGATAGATGCGGTCGTAGAGGCTAGCCATGGCCCGGAGGCGATCCTCGGCCTCGATCAAGCCTTGGCGGAGTTCGTCTCCCGAGGCGGCGCCGCGCTGTAGCCTGAGTAGGGACATGGCCGTGGCCATATTGTTCTTGACCCGATGGTGCGTCTCCTTAAGGAGGGCGTCCTTCTCATCGAGCGCCGCGGCGAGGGCGACCTCGGCCTTCGCCTTCTCCTCGAAGATAGAGCGTATGCTCCAAACGCCCGCCAACATCAGGACGGAGATACAAAGGCCGACGAGCTCTGCGCCGAGGTCGATGCGGTACGCGCCGTCGCCGAGGAAACGTAGGGGCGGTATGACGCGCCGTACGCCCATGAGCGTGAGGGCGCCGGCGATGAGCGACCACGACAGGCGGCGGCCGGAAGCGGGTATGAGCCTGAGCGCCGCTACGGCGGCCGCGAACTGGAGAGCCGCCGAGATCGAGCTCAGGAATAGGGAAAGCATGCCTTCAGTATAGGGGGGAGGCGGCTAGAAAGCAAAAAGCCCCGCCTGAGGGCGGAGCTTTATCGACGAGCGGGAAACGGGAGTCGGACCCGCGACATCCACCTTGGCAAGGTGGCGCTCTACCACTGAGCTATTCCCGCATGAAGCCGCGGGGCCGAAGCGCCGCGACGGGGCGCAGGATGCCCTAAAAGGCTGCGGCGCGTCAAGCGGGGTCGTTTTCGGCGGCGGATTCCGAGGCGGCGAGGCCCGCGGCGGGGGCGGCTCCGGCCGGCGTCGACTCGCGATCCTGCAGGGCGTTGACGAGGACCCCGGCGAAGACCAGGGCGGCCCCGGCGACCTTGGCCCAGGCGGCCTCGCCGTCGCGGGCCAGGTCCATGGCCAGGCCGGCGACGATCTGCCCTACGAACATGAGCGCCGTCACGTAGACCACCGGCACCTTGGGCAGGATCACGTTGACGCTGGCCACGATGGCCACGCCCAGGATACCGCCGAAGAGGAAGATCGGGGCGGGCAGAGCCCATCCGCTCCCCGACAAGGCGCCGCCGAAGGCGGCCGCGACCAGGATCACGGAGAGCCCGGCGGTGTAATTCATAAAGGTCGCTTGGAAGCTCCCGATCCGACCGGCCAGGCGGGAGTTCATCGACATGCTCGTGATGACCATGGCGCCGGCGAGCGCGGCGAAGAAGTACACCATCTTAGGCCTCCCCGCCGAACGCCATGACCGCGATGCCGGCGGCCATCAGGGCGAAGCCGAGGACCTTGCCTGGCTTGAACGGCCGCCTCGTCATGCCGAAGAAGCCCCACTGGTCGATGGCCGCCGAGGCGGCCAGCTGGCCGAAGATGCCGAGCGAGAGGGTCAGGGCCATGCCTATGGCGCTCACGGTCCAATTGTTGATGACCGTCAGGCCTGCGCCCATGGCGCCGGCCAGGTAGTAATAGGGCGGCAAGTCCGAGCGCAGCTTGAGCCGCTCCCGCCGTAGCGCCAGGAGGATCGACACCGCGACGAGGCCGGCGGCATGGATGATGAGCAATGCGCGCAGCTGCCCTACGGCCCGCTCGAGCCCCGCGTTCATGGCGAGCATCACGCTGATAAGGCCGCCTATGGCGACGACCGCGGCTTGGTACACGACTATCCTCCCGGGGACGAACGGCCGGCCGGGTCTTCATACCCGCGCCCGCCGCTTGCAGCCTACGCGCCATACTGGCCCGCGCGGGGCGCGGAGGGCAAGGACATATGTCCGCGCGGGCCGCCGACCGCGCTTGACGAGGCACGCTCGACTAGACGCGCTCGGGGCTCAGGGGCGGGTCAAGCGCGGGTTCCAGCCCGGCAGGAACTCGGCGAGCGCGGCGTAGGCGGCCTTGGGCCGATGCCTATAGGCCAACTCCTCCCAGGCGGGCATCGAGAAGGCGTACGCCTCGTCGCGTCCGGGGATGAAGGCGACGGTATCGCCCCGCCAATGGCCCCAGGCGCGCAGCTCGTCGAGCTCAATCGTACGGAGGCCGTCCCTGCCGGCCGAGGCCGGGTCCGGACGGGCATCTAGGAGCAATCGACGCGACGAGGGGTCGGCCACGTTGAGCCTGGACCAGGGCAGCCTGAACTCCAGGTAGCCTTCCGCCTTATACTCGGCCAAGCCGCCGGGGCCCAGGGGCAGTTCGCTAGCGTCCTCCCAGAGCGAAGGATAGAAGCGGCCGTCGCGGGCCGCGATGGCCGGGTTCACGAGGCCGAGCATCCGGGTGAAGCCGCCTACATCCGAGGCCGTCGGCGAGAGCCTGCCGCCGCCGCGGTTGTAATCGGCGTGAACGAGCAGGCGCGCGGCCGCGAGCTTTCCGTCTTTCAGCTCGGCCCGCAGGAGAAACTCGACGCCGATGGGCGCTTCGGGGCCGCCGGGATACAGGCGCCGCTCACCGCTCGCGCCCGGCGCGAGGTCCAAGCCGAGGCTTAAGGAGATTCCCTCGGCGCCGCCGACGGGCTCCGGAGCCGCGACGCGTATGATGAGGAAAGCCGGGTCGTAGCTTATGCGTAGGCCGCCGCGATCGGGCGCTCCGGCCGCGGGGTCGCTCGCCGCGTCGCCGTGATCGCCAGACCCCGCGGGCCCGGCCTCCCAGGCGACGATACCGTAGTTCTGCTCGGGGTCGACGGCGTTGTGCCACAGCGGGTGCCGGTCGTAGGGGATCATGAAGGGCTCGCTCGTCCAGGTCTTCTTGGCCCATTCGTCGGCCCATTGGAACACCGCCCCGCCGGCCGCCCCGGCCTCGGCGATCGCTTCGAAGAGGGCGACGAGCCCCCGGGCTTGGTCGGGCTCCGACAGACCGCCGTGATCCCAACCTTCCGGATGGAGGCGCGCCGCGCCGTAGCCGGTGGCCAGGCCGAATTCGGCCACGAAGAGGGGCATGGGCGGGAGGGCGGCCAGGAGCTCCTCCAGATAGGCGCGATAGCGCGTCGCGGCCGCGCCATGGTCCGCGACGCCGCGGACGACGGCCGGCGGCAGGAAGCGGCCGGCTTGGGGGGCGGGCTCCGCGCCCGTCCGCTCGGGCTCGTAACGCGCCGATCGGGTCATGAAGTCCGGATAGTTCGGATAGATATGGTAGGCGGCGAAGATACCCGCCGGCCACGCGCTTCCCGCGGCGAGGGCGAAGAAATCGAACTCCTCGCGGTCGTTATAGGGCGGCCTGGCCGAACCGACGGCCCAGTCCGACGGATGCGCGAGCGGGTCGAGCGTCGGCCAGGATACGAAGCCCAAGGGAACGCCCGGCGAGCCGCGCTCGGCCAAGCGCGCGGCCGCCCTATCGGCCATGCGCGCCAGGACGGCCTCGGCCGCGCCGCCGCTCGATCGTATCAAGTCGCCGTCGTAGGGATCGCCTGGGCGGGCCTTGCGCGTCGCCTCGATCTCCTCGGGCAGGAGCTCCCGGCCTACGAGGACCGCCGCCAGCCAGGGGCTCAGGTCGGCTCGGTACTCGCCCCAGGCCCGCAGCCGCCGCTCGGCTATCGACGCCGCGCCGAGGATGGCGTCGATCACGCGGTCCGATTCATCGAGGTAATCGGCGACGAAGTCCGGATCGCCTAAATCGTGGCCGGGCGTCTCTTCATCGAGCCAGATCTCCTGGATGAGGTACAACGGCCGCGCGCCTGAGAGGTTCCAGGCGGCCAAGGCGCGGTAGAAGGCAGGCGGCAGGAGCGTGTAGACCCTGACCGCGTCGAAGCCGGCGGCCGACATCGCTGCTATCGAGAGGGCGTACGAAGCCTCGTCGCGCGGCGCTTCACCGAACCAGCGACCCGGCTCGGCGGGCCCGTAGTTCACCGCCTTGACGAACCAGGGTTCCCAGCCGCCGCCGTCGAGCGAGCGCTCTAAATACCGCGACCCGGCTCGGAAGCGGGCCGCGCCGGGCGAACCCGCGCCGCCGCCGGCGGCGAAGGCATCCGTCGCGCCGCCCCGAACGCCGGCCGAGCCGATCCCGCCGGCGGCCGCCGCGTTGGCCGCGGCCTTGACGAAGGGCACGGCGACCTTGGCCGCTCGGGCATAGGGATCGGTCGGTTCGTCCAGGACCATAGCCGCGCGAGTCGAAGGCGAACCGGTCGGCCCGATAGACGGCCTGAACGACCCGGACGACAAGATGTCCGCGGCCGCTACCATAACCGCCCCCCGGCCGTACGGCCGCCGCGTAAGCGCCGGGAAGCGTTCGGGGACGCCCTCGGCGGCCAGGGCCGCCCGGCCCGCCTCGGTCAGGCCGAAGGCGGCGCTTACCAAGGCCTCGGCCTTCGGGAAAGCCGCGGCCCGGGCTCCGTCGAAGGCGTCACGTACGCCGCCGGACGCGGCGCGCTCCCAAGGCCCTTCCCCGCCGGTCACGAAGCGGCCGCCCCAGAGGGTTTGGACGCGGACGCCGCCGGCCTCGCCCGAAAGCTCCAGGAAGCGCGGGGCCAGCTCGACGCCGCGGCGGAGCACGACGACGCGGCCGCTGCGCTCGCCCAGGCCCTCGATCGCGACGCCCGGGCCGGAGTATTCCCAAGCCCGCCCGGCGTACGCCTCCCAGGCGGCCTTGAGCCTACGGGGCGGCTCGTCCGAGCCTAGATCCTCGTAGTAGCTCCCCGCCCAGAGCGGAGCTCCCAGGCCGGTCCACGAGGAGAGCCCGGCCCGGAGCTCAGGGCGCTCCGTCCCGGCCAGGCACGCATAGCCGACCAGGACCGCGGCCCCGCTAAGCGCCGCGTCTCGCGCCTCGTCCAGGAGCGGATGGAAGGGGCCGCCCGCCGCCGTTCCCTCGCCCCAGGCGTCGAGCGGGCTATCGAGCGCGAAGAGGCGCGGAACTCCGCCCGCGGCCCCCGACGAGACGGCGTATCCGGCGCGCGCGACGGCCTTGAAGAGGAAATCGCCGGCCTCGGCCCCCGTCTCTCCGCGTAGCTCGACGGCCACGCGGGGCGCGGGGCCGGCCAACGAGGCCGCGACCAGGCGTAGCGCGACGAGCGCCGCCATCGCCAAGGGCAAGGCCAGATAGATCAGATACTTACGCATGGCCGACCCCCGATCGGGCGAAGCCGCGGCGCTCGGCCTTCTGCCAACCCTTGCTCTTAAAGAAGAACTGCGCGAACGCCCAGGCGCGCGACATGCTCATGATCTGCCTAAAGCTCAGGTTCTCTAGGAAGGACAAGCCGATGAGGCCGGCGAATTCCTTAGGCCTGAAATAGACGACCTGCCGTTCCGCCAGGAGGAGGGAGGACAGCGAGATGAGGATCCCGAAGAATAGCGCCAAGGAGAATACGGCCAGGCTGACGATGGGGTCGATCAGGGAGAAGAGAAGCGAGATAGCCAGCACCGCGTAGCCGGAGAGCTCGAGCCAGGGACCGGCCAGCTCGAAGGCGAAGAAATACGGCATCCCGAAAAGACCCGCCGGGCCGTAACGCGGCCGCATGGCCATGCCGCGATGCTGCAGGAGCACCTCGATGAGCCCGCGATGCCAGCGGTCGCGCTGCCGGTAGAGGGTTCGGCCGTCCTCGGGCACCTCGGTCCAGCAATTGGCGTTATAGCAGTAGTCGACCTTGCCCCGCCGGCCGGCCTCGCGCTCGGCCCGGGTCAGGCGCACGACTAGCTCCATGTCCTCGCCAACCGTATCCTTGCGGTAGCGGCCCGAGCCCGTCATGTAGCCGCCGGCCTCCATGACCCGGTCGCGTCGGAACAGCCCGAACGCGCCGGAGATGATCAGGAGGCCGTCGATCATGGCCCAACCCAGGCGGCCCGAGACGAATGAACGCAGGTACTCCATGGTCTGGAAAGCCGCCAACGGGTTTTTAGGGAGGCCTATCTTCTGCAGATGCCCATGCTCCACCTCGCTCCCGTTCACCGGGAAGATGTTGCCGCCCATGGCGACCACCTCCCGCCGCGACGCCAGGACTTGAACCATCGCCCTGAGCAGGGCCTGCGGGTCGAGGAGGGAATCGGCGTCTATGCAGCAGACGTACTCGCCGGCGGCGTAGTTTAGGCCGGCGTTCAGGGCGTCTGCCTTGCCGCCGTTGGCCTTGTCTATCACGACCAGGCCGGGGGCGTCGGGCGAGCGGTAGACCGTGCGCACCGGCATGCAGGGCAGCGCCCCGATCGCCCCGGCGCCGGCCGTCTCCAGGCTGAAGCCGCGGGATAAGGCGGTCAGGGTGCCGTCTTTCGAGCCGTCGTTCACCACGATGACCTCGACGCGCGGATACGCGAGTGACAGGAGGCTGGCCACCGAATCGACGATGGTCCGCTCCTCGTTATAGGCCGGCGCGATCACGCTGACCGAGGGCAGGAGCCCGCTCGAGAACAGGAAACGTTTTAGCCCGCTCTCCCAAATCCAGGATTGGGAGAGCAGCTTGGCAGCCGAGAGCGCGAGCAAGGCGAGATAGACCCCGTTGACGGCGATCGTATACCAGGCGAATAGATAATGGAAATCGAAGATGAAGCGGTAGAGGAGCTCCGATCGGGAAAGATAGGCCAAGGCCGGCCCCTGCCTGACGACGAAGAAGGCCGGGAACGCGGCCAGGGCGAGGGCGACCAGCGCGGCGATGAAGAGCTTATCACGGGTAGACACCGGTATGCGCGGCTTATCGGGCTCCGGCGGGGCGGCGCCGAGCCCGAGGGCCGCGAGCGTAGCCGGCGCAGCGTGCCGGGAGAAGAAGGCGGCGGCCTCGGGCCTCGTCCGAAGCTCGGCCGAAAGGAGCGACGCCATGGCGTCGACGAGCGGGCCCGCCTTCAAGGCTTCGAAGGCCCTGAGGACGGAGCTCGGTTTATCCGTAGCGATGAGGAGCTTGACCATCCTCGCCAGGCCGGAGCTCGGCTCGGAGCCTTCGCGGTGCATGAAATAGTCGAGCTTGAATTCCAAGGCGCGGGCCAACGAGATCGCCTTCGGCTCGGGAGCCTCGGCTAGCGCGGTCAAAAACGCATCGCGTTCTTCAGGGTAACGCCTCGCGATCTCGGCGACGGCGGCCTCGCCGGCCGCCCGGACCTCGGCTGGCGCCCCGGCCTCGAACCAAGGATCTAAGCGCTCCAGGGCCTCGGGGCCGATCGTCCCGCCGAGCATCGACGCGAGGGGAACCATGAAGCGCGGCTCCCGACGGCGGCCGAAGGCGGCGAGGAATCGGGAAGCCGGGTAGGAAGCGGCCAAGGCTCCCTCGCCCTCGGTTAGGATCGCCGCGCGACGCCATGAGTCCTCGTCGGGCTTGGAGCGCAGCCCGATGAGGAAGAGGCGCGCGGCGGTCTCGCCCGCCGCCTTAAGCTCGACGCCGCGATAGCGCTCCGTGAATCGATGCGCCAGCGGCTTGAGGAGCCTATACTCGGACGGACCGGCCCCGCCGGGCCAGCGCGTCAGCGCGCCTTCCAAGGCCTCGAGCTCGGCCAGGGAGCCGAGGCCGGCGATCTGCGAAAGGAGGACGCGCAGGCACAAGAGGTCCCGCTCAGCGCCTAGGCGCGCCGCCAGGGCGGCGGCGGCCTCGGCGTCGCCGGCCAAACCGAGGGTCAGGTAGCCGCGGATACGCCGATACCTGAAGGCCGAACCGGCGTCGGCCAAGGCGGCTCGCCTCGACTTAGGGAGGCGGAGAACCTCAGCCAAGGCTCGGGCCGCGTCCTCGTCCTCACGGCATTGCTCGGCCAATCGCCCAGCCGCCGTCGCGAAGGCCCGCGGCCGCGCATCGGCGAGCCCGGAGAGGGCGCCCCGATCGCGCGCCGCTAGGGCCGCCCTGAGCGCCTCATGGAGCCTTTGATCGCGCCGGTAGGCCCGCCGTCTATGGAGCTTCTCGGCCAAGACCGCGATCACGAGCGCCGCGTCCAAGGCGGCGAGTATGAGGACGACGAGGATTATGGCACGGAGGCTAGCGCTCATCGAGCCCGCCGGCGGCTAGATAGCGCGCCACCCCGTACAGCTCGCGCAGGGGAACCGGTTTCTGGAAGATATGGTAGATGCCTAGGCCCTGCGCGCGCTCGACCAGCTCGTCGGTCTTCAACTCAGCGAGGAGCACGAAGGGTATGCCGCGCAGGTCCGTCGAGGCCAGCATGCGCGCCCGGAGCTGGAAGGCGTCGTACTGCGGCAGGTACGCATCGGCTATCACCAGCTCGGGCTTATAGCTCTCCATAAGCTCGAGCGCCTCGCCGCCGCGGGACGAGGCTACGGCGGCGAACTCTCGGGCGCTGAAATATTCGACGATATAAGCAGCCCCTATCGGGTCGCCGTCCAGCACCAAGGCCAGGGACTTCTCAGCCAGCGCCTCGCCGCTCTCGGCGAGGACCGCGTTCCCGCCCTTCCTGGCGAGGAGCTTCAGCCTGGCCCGCGCCAAGGCGTAGAGCGCGGAGGCGGGTTCGGCCCCCGCCGCGACCTCGTCGGAGCAGGCGACGGCGACCGAGACCGTAAGCGGCCGGGAGAAGCGCCGCTCGGCCTCGACGGCGGCGCGGAGGTGCTCGCCCAGGGCGGCGGCCTCGGCCTTCCCGCCGTCGATCGCCGCCAGGATGACGGGCCCGGACCAGCGGAACAGGTAGGCGGCCGTCCCCGACTCGGCCGCGCTCTCGGAGAGCGCCGAGGCTAGGTCGGCCAAGAGCGCGTCGCCGGCCTGCGGCCCGGCCACGCGGTTGATTTCCTTCAGCCTATCGAGCTCGACGAAGGCGCAGGCGTAGGACGAGCCTTGGGCGGCCAAGGATCGTATGAACTCCTCGGCATACGGGCGCGCGTAGAGCCCGGTCAGGCCGTCGCGCAGGGCGGCGTCGCTGGCCACCACCATAGCCGAGCGCAGGTCCAGGTTATCGGTTCGTAGCTTGTCGATCTCCCCGAGCAGGCGTTCCATGTCCGCCGAAGGCCCCGGAGCGGGATCGGGCGTCGCGGGGACGCGGACGGCGGAGCCTGGAGCCCAGGCGCTCGCCGGCAGGGCGCTCCCATAGCGCGGGCAGACTAAGCTCGCCCCTTCGGCCAAGGCTAACGCCCGTGAAGGAGCGCCTATGCCGAAGGCCTCCGAAAAGGCCGCCTGGGGCCTTCCGAGCCCGTCGACCGAAGCCGGCAAGTCGCGCCCCATAGACGAGGCGGCGAGGCCGGTGAACAGGCAGCCGCTCCGTTCGTGCAACGCGCAAAGGCGCCCGCCCGCTAAGTAGAAACGTATACCCTCGCCCTCCGCCCCGTAGCGCCCCAGCGGACCGTCCGCGCGGCCCTCGCCGTGCAGATAGCGGTACGGCCCGGGAAGCCCCGCCTCGGCCAGGGCCAAGGCGTCGACCCAATCCGCCCATATCTCGCCCGAGAAGCCGGCGCGACGCAGCGCCGCGAGGGCCGACAGCGTCGAAGCCCCCGAATCCAAGGCCGCGACGACGGCGGGCGGCGCGGCCGGCAGGGCCGCGAGCAAGGCGGATGCACCCGCCTCGTACCCGGGATCGACGGCCAGATACGCGCCGCCCGCGGCTGCGATATACCCGTTATGGGAAAGGACGCTGCCGCGTAACGCGACATTGACGCGCCAGACTCCGTCGGCGAGGCGTTCGGCCCGGGGCTCTCCGATTCCGCTCACGCGAGCCTCCTCGCCATGACCAGGGTCTTTTCATCGCCGAAGCCGGCGCAGAGAAAGGCGCTGTCCATGGCCTTGTCGATGATGGCGCGGCCGTAGCCGCGGGGGGAGAAATCCGACGCGTCCGCCTCGGGCACGCTCAGCCAGTCGTAATCCGGCCCGCGGTAATCGAGCTCGAGGCTGAAGACCCGGCCCCGTAACCGCCAGGAGGCCATGCAGCGGCCGCCGCCGGTTAAGGCGTAGCGTTGTATGTTCTCCAGCGCCTCATGGCAGGCGAGGACGATCTCGGCGGCGGTATCCTCGCCGACGCCGCCGTCGGCAGCGAGCGCCGCCGCGACGGCCGCCCGCAGCCGTTCGCCCGGGCGGCCGGATCCGGGTTCGAGCAGGAGCCTCAGGCGGCCGCTTCGCTCCGGCGGCGAGGCCGCCGCCGCCTCCCCCGCCCTGACGCAGGCTAGGGTCAGGTCGTCCTGGAAAGCGCCGCAGGCGTAGTCGGAGCCGACCCGCACGAGTCCGTCTACGATTGCCCGCGCCGACTCGCCGCCGCGCGCCCTCAGGTAGCGCATGATGCGCTCCTCGCCGAAGGGCTCGCCGCCGGAACCTTCGCACTCGGAAAGCCCGTCGGAGAAAAGAAGCAGGGCGTCGCCGGGCCCGTACGGCGCGAGATAACGCCTGAAAGCCTGGCTTTCGGCGAAGCCGAAGGGCATGTCGACTCCCTTCACCAGCCTGCAGCATCGATCGGCCGCGCGGTAGTGCACGACGCCGGTATGGCCGCAGTCGACGAATTCATAGATCCCCTCGCTCTCGCAAATGCGAAGGTAGGCGAGCGTCGCGATGCTACGCCGGGCGATGAAGTGGGACGAAGCCGAGGCCTCCGCCTCGGCGCAGAGCTCGTCTAGCCTGGGCGGGGCCCCGTGGCGGAGCGCCAGCCTGGCCTGGGCGCGTAGGAAGGCGTGCTTCAGGACCACGCCCAGGGTGGCGGCCTCCATGCCCTTGCCCATCACGTCGCCGATGAGCAGGTCGAGGCTACCCTCGCGGAGGCTTTGGATGTCGAGGAAATCTCCGGCCACAGACGAGCTCGGCAGGGCCGCGAAGGCGAAGTCCAAGCCGGGGCTCGCGCGGGCGTCGACGCCTATGAGCACCGCCGCCTGTAGGCGCGCTCCGGCGTCGGCCGCGGCGGCCTCGGCTTGCCGCAGGCGCTCCTCGCAGCCGGGCTGCGCGCTCATCCGCCCTCCGAAGCCTCGGCGCCGAATGCCGCGAGCGCGGCGTCGACGTTTTCGTCTATCGCGGCGATGTTCTCTAGCCTGACCATCTTGAAAAGCGCCCTGACCGTCGGCGTAGGCGAGCAGATACGAAGCTCGCCGCCAGCCTGCTTCAGGTCACGTACCAGCATGACCACGGCCCCGAGGCCGGCGCTGTTCAAGAAGCGGAGCTCCGCAAGATCGAGGGCGAGCTTGAAGCCTTCGGCCGCCCTCGCCGCCATGGGCGCGAGGAAGGAATCGGCGTTCGTCTGATCGACCGTCTTGACGAGCGGCTTAAAAACCAGCGCCCCGCCCGCCTCCTTCAGCTCAAATGGTTCTGACATGCTTTATCTCCGCCGCTAGTATAGAACACTTTAGGCGATCGGGCAAAAACGCCGCAACCGCGTTAACGGCGAGCGGCTTTCTTGAACGCGAAGCTCTCGATGACGATGCGATCGGCGAGCGCCGGATCCCGGCCCCCGAACAACCAGAGATTTAGGCCGATGCGCTCGCGGCCCCGCGGCGGGACGCCGAAGGGCTTGGGCGCCGTAATCGGGCCGGGAAACTCCCAAGCGAACGATCCCCGCTCGTTCTCGGCTTGAAACCGTACCCGGTCCGCCGTCCACTCGAAGCGGAGCGTCGTGCGCGCTGAGAAATCGAATTCGGCGAGGCCGGCCCGCTCGGGACGGCCGTCCGCCGGCTGCACGACGAAATTCAAATTCGGCGCGTCCGAAATGCCCCAGCGGGCCAGCTCTATATCGAGCTCGCGGTTGGCCCAAGCCGGATCCTCGTCCCAGGTGTAGAACCCGAAGACCGCCGTATCGTCTAGGAACCGATCCATAGGGGCCAAGACGAGCTCATAGCTCCCGTATCCGAGGCTGCGGTCCAAAAAGAGCTGGGCGCCCGTCCAGCGGCCGTCTCGGTACGAGGTCTCGAGCACAAGCCGTCCATCTGAATCCACATAAGCGTTCCGCCTGTCGAAGAGCGTCGGCCCGGGTCCGCGCGGCTCGACGTATTCGATGACGCGCCATCGATAGCCGGAGAAGGAGAGAAAGTTCGGAACAGGTCGCGAGGGGGCGGCGGATGCCGTAAACGCGGAGGAAGAGATCGCTAAAATCGCGGCGACGATCGTAGAGGCTCCGGCACGTCGTAAGCGCATACGCGGCGACATAAGTTTAAGCATGGCGCTTCGTTCTGGCGGAATCAAGGCCGCGCCGTATGGCTCGGAAGCGGTCGGCTCGCCGGGCCGGGAGCCGCCGGAGCGGGGGCGCTATCCGCGCGCTCAGCCGGCCTTCCGCCCTATCGTCTCCTGCAGGGTGCCCATCGGGCAGACGGCGCACCAGGCTCGGGGTCGGTAGATAAGACCCAGTACGACGCCCGCGCCGAGCGACAGGACGCAGACGCCCCAGAAGAAGGTCCCCAGGGCGGCCGGGCTTCCGAAGAGCCTGTAGACGTTGCCGATCACGCAGAACATCATAAAGCCGCAGAGCGCGCGCTTCGACCCGGGCGAGACGGCCCCGGTCGGCAAAGGCCGTCCCCGGCTCAAGGGCTTGAGCATGAAGCCGAGGGCCCTGCCGCGCGGGCAGGCTTTAGCGCAGAACGACCGCGGCTTTTTTAGGCTCATAACGACGGCGACGAGCATGACGACGGCCACGGCGAAGCCGAGGTAGGGGATGAAGAAGCCGACGACGGCTACCACAAGCACGAAGGCGCTCGACAGCGCGCCGATTAGATCCTTTGAAAATCTCATACTCTTTATATAGTTTTTTTACTATGTTTATGCAAGCCCTAAGCCTACTCCCTAGGCCTCGGGCTCAGGAACCATTCGAGGATGAGTATGTTCCAAATGCCGAAGATGCGGCCTGAGCTCAGATCCCGAACAGCTCGGCCTCGACGTAGGCGCAGAGCGCGTGGTAGACGGCCCTCTGGGCGTCTTGTATCTCGCCCGCGTCGCGGCCGGGGCAATGGACGGCCGGCTCGCAGGATTCGTCCAGGGGGCAGCGCGCCGGCCCTACCAAGGCCATGGCCGGGATGCCTATCGCCCCGGCGAGCTCGGCGGCCGCCCTGACGGAGGCGGATCGTCCCGAGGTACTCAGGCAGAGGAGCAGGTCGCCGGGACGGCCGAGGGCCAAGAGCTGCTGGGCGAAGACGAGCTCATAGCCTTGGTCGTTGGCGATCGCGCTCATGAGGGCCGCGTTCGACGAGAGCGATACGGCGCGGAGCCCGCGCTGCAGCCGCGGGGCCAACTCGGCCGCGAGGCCGCCGGCGGCCGCCAGGGCCCCCGCCGCCTCGGCCCCGAGCGGCCTCGCGCTCAGGAACCCTTTGACGAGCTCGCCGGCTATATGGTCGGCGTCGGCCGCCGAGCCGCCGTTGCCGCAGACGAACAGCGTGCCGCCGCCGGCCATGCGGCCGAGCATGAGGCGCGCCGCCGCCTTGAAGGCCGTAGCCGCGCGGGCCAACTCGGGCCGCCGCGCCAGCAGGCGCGAGGTTTCGTCGTCGAGCCTATCCGCGGCGCCGGCGAGGACGGGGCCGCAGGGATCGCTACGGCCCGCGCCTGCGCTCACGCGCCCTCCGCGGGCGCCTCGGGCGCCATGGCGTGGGCCGCCTCCGGCGGGAAGCTTACGGAGACCGCGTCGCCGGCCTTGAAGAAGCCTGTTACGACCGGGTCGTGCGAGACGGCCATGATGGGCCGGCCGAGCCCGGCGTCGATCTCGTATTCCACCACCGCGCCTAGGTACACCGCCTTGTCTATGGAGCCGCGGAGCAGCCCGGCCTCGCCGGCGGAGGCCGGGCTCAGCCGCAGCGACTCGGGCCGTACCGCGATCGTGACGGCTTCGCCCTCCTTGCAGTCGGCGTTGCGCGAGGCCGCGCGCAGCTCGGCGCCCCTATACCGAGCCCTGACGCCCTCGCCGTCGAAGGCGGCGCCTTCGGCCTCGAAGAAGTTCACGCGCCCGATGAAGTCGGCGACGAAGCGCTTGGCCGGGCGGGAGTAGATCTCGAAGGGCGTGCCGAGCTGCATAACCTTGCCCTCGTACATGACGAGGATGCGGTCGGAGACGGTCATCGCCTCGATCTGGTCGTGCGTGACGTAGATGCTGGTGATGCCGAAGCGCTGTTGGATGCGGCGTATCTCCAGCCGCATCTGGTCGCGCAGCTTGGCGTCCAAATTGGATAGCGGCTCGTCGAAGAGCAGGACGCTGGGCTTGTTGACGATGGCCCTGGCCAGGGCCACGCGCTGCTGCTGGCCGCCCGAGAGCTGGTCGGGTCGCCTCTTGGCCATGCTCGATAGGCCCATGACCTCCATGATCTTGCGCGTCTCGTCCCGCGCCTCGGCCTTGGGGCGGCCCTTGAGCTCGAGGCCGAAGCCGACGTTCTGCTCCACGGACATATGCGGGAAGATGGCGTAGCTTTGGAATACCATCGAAGTGTCGCGCTTGTTGGGCGGGATGTCGTTGACGCGCTTGCCCGCTATGTAGACCTCGCCCTCGGTCGGGGCCTCGAAGCCGGACACGATGCGCAGGGTCGTGGTCTTGCCGCAGCCGGAAGGGCCGAGGAAGGTGACGAATTCGCCTTCCTTGACCTCGAGATCCACGCGGTCGACCGCCCTGAGCTGGCCGCCGGGACGGCTCGGATCCTCGAACACCTTGCTAACGCCTTGTAGTCGAACGCTCATAGCCGAGCCTCCCCTAGAATTTCAACATGGAGCCGCCGTAGCGGCCGTAACGGAGCTTTAAGAGCGTCCGTATGAGGAATATCGCCGCGAAGATGATGAGCACCAGGATGACGCTGAAGGCCGCGGCGGCGCCCAGCCGTCCGGACTCCACCTGGGCCATGATCTGCACCGTCATAAGGTTCCAACGCGACGAGACTAAGAAGATGGCCGCGCTGATGGCCGTCATGGCGCGCACGAAGGCGAAGACGAGGCCGGAGAAATACGCCGGCACGATGAGGGGCAGGGTAACGCGCGAGAAGGTCGTCTTGGCGTCCGCGCCCAGGTCGACGGCGGCCTCCTCGATGGCCGGGTCGATCTGCCTGAGTATGGCTACCCCCGATTCGATGCCGACCGGCACGTAGCGGAAGATGAAGTTAAGGAGGAGTATGAGGAGCGTGCCCGTGAGGATGAGCGGCGGCTTGTTGAAGGCCAGGATATAGCCTATGCCGATGACCGTGCCCGGCACGGCGAAGCTGAGCATGCTCGTGAACTCCATGAACTTGCGGCCGGGGAAGGCCTTGCGGATGACCAGGAAGGCTATGACCATCCCCAACAGCCCGGAGACCGGGGTGGAGAGGCCGGCGATGACGAGCGTATCGCGCACGGCCTTGAAGCCGACGCCGAAGACGTAGGAGAAGTGCCTCAAGGTCAGGGTATTGTCGCTGCCCCAGACGTTCACCACGGCGCCCCAGATGATGGAGACGTAGATGAGCGCGATGACGGCGGTCACGGCCAGGCAGGCTACGAACACGGCGACCCGGGCGCCGGGGCTTACGATCTTGACCGTCGAGGTCGTGGGCTTTCCTGTTATCGTAACATAACGCTTTCTGGAAACCCAGTATTTCTGCACCACCCAGGCGGTGATGGACGGGGCGAGGAGGAGGAGCGACAGGGCCGCGCCCTTGGGCAGGTCGTACATGCCGGTGATCTGCAGGTAGGCCTGGACCGAGAGTATGGGGAAGCGGCTGCCGGCCAGGATGAGCGGGTTGCCGAAATCGGCCAGGGTCTCGATGAAGAGCACCAGCATCGAGCTGGCTATGCCGGGCAGGGCCAGGGGCAGGGTTACGCGCATGAAGACCTTGAGGCGCGAGCCGCCCAGGTCCATGGCGGCGTCCTCGAGGGTCGGGTTGATAGACTCGAGCACGCCGCGCAGCGTCAGGTAGGCCACCGGGAAAAAGGTTATGGCTTGGGCGATCATGAGGCCCCTGAAGCCGTAGATGGGGAAATTCTGAATGCGCAGCAGGTTCCAGGTTATGAGCCCGTTATTGCCGAAGAGCATGATGATGGCCAGGGCGCCGATGAAGGGCGGCGACACGATGGGAATGATGGCCACCGCGTGGAGCAGGCGCTTGAGCGGCACGTCCGCCCGGGTCTGGGCGAAGGCGAAGAGGAAGCCGATCGCGGTACCTATGACCGCGGTCAGGCCGCCCATCATGAGGCTGTTCCAGAAGCCCTGGCGGAGGTAGGCGTTGGAGAATATCTCCTTGAAGACGCCTAGGGTCCAGCGGCCCTGCGGCCGGAGCGCGGCAAGGGCGACGCTGACCAGGGGATAGACGATGAAGACCGCGAGCGCCGCGAGGACCGCCGCGACGACCGCGGCCAGGAGCGGGTCCCTGGCTAACCGTTTAAGCTCGCCCAAGGATCCGGCGAGGCGGGTACGTGGCATAGTGGATCTCCTGGATGCCGGCCCCGGAGCGCCGGGGCCGGCGGATCGGCCGGGCGGCCTTATTTAACGGGCAGGACCTCGGCGACCCAGCGGTCGACCAGGCGCTTCTTCTCGGCGGCGGCCCAGAGGGGGTCTACGTCGATCGTCTTCAGCGACTCGAAGGCGGGCATGCCGGCGCCAAGGGGCACGCCGGGGATGATCGGGTAGAAATAGGTCTTGGCCTGGGTGAGGACGGCCTGGCCTTTGGGGCTGGTCAGCCACTCGACCAAGGCCTGGGCGGCGGCCAGGTTCTTGGCGCCCTTCACGATAGAGACGCCGGGCGCTTCGAACCAGACGCCCTCGGAGGGGAACACGACCTCGAGGGGGAAGCCCTGGTCGATGAATTCGAAGAAGGCCGGGGTGAACTGGATGCCGATCATACTCTGGCCGACCGAGACGCCCTTAGATGGGGCGGTACCAGAGGAGGTATAGGTCTGTACGTTCGGGCCGAGGCGCTTCATATAATCGAAGGCGCGATCCTCGCCCATGAGCACGACCAGGGAGGCCACGACGTTATAGGCGGTACCCGAGGCCTGGGGGGTCGGCATCTGGATCTGGCCCTTGTAGACGGGGTTGAGGAGGTCGTTCCAGGACTTGGGCAGCGGAGCGCCGAGCCTGGCCATGATGTCCTTGTTCACGGCGAAGGCCATGGGATTCATGTAGAAACTGCGCCAATAGCCGTCGGGATCCTTGAAGGCCGGCGCGAGAGCGGCGAAGTTACCGCCCTTGTGCGGCATGGTGAGGCCGTCGACCTTGGCGGCGATATGGTTCTCGCTCGGGGCGCCCATCCAGACGTCGGCCTGCGGGTTAGCCGCCTCGGCCTTGAGCCGCGCGATGGCCGGGCCGGAGGAAAGGTGGACGAACTGGGCCGTGATGCCGGTATCGGCGGTAAAGGCGTCCAGTATCTTCTTGGCGTTGCCTTCGTCGACGCTTGAATAGACGACGACGGTCTTGGGGGCCGTATCGGCCTGCCTGCCGCCCATGGCGAATACCGCGGGCAGGGCGATCAGCATGACCATGGCGAATGCGACTAAGCGCTTACTGATAGACATAGAGCCTCCTCGGAAGAATCGAGATGCCATCTTATAGGCAATAATCATGCCAGGCGATCATGCGCACCAAAAGAGGGATTATACGGCTGAGAATGCGGAACTTGCAACGTATTGCAATTTTTCGACATCAAAGGCGGGAAGTCACGAGATGCCTTACCCTAGGAGCCTAGAACTGCGGCTGCACACCTTGCACAGCATTGCGCAATTACGGCTTCTCACTGCACACTGCAATCGATCTCTCCAAGGCGCTCTAAGCGATAATACAAGGCCCGCCGCGAGATACCTAAAAGCTGCGCAGCCTTCGTTCGATTCCCCCCGGTGCGTCGAAGCGCCTCTATCGTGGCGGCTCGCTCGTCATCCTGAGCCGGAGCGGCCGTCGGAATCTTCGCCGCCGACTCCGCTGAGCCTGCGGCCCCGAAGCGCTCGGGCGACTCCAGCGCGAGAAGCTCGGCTTCGAGCCGACGCGGCTTATACAGCACGATGAGCCGCTCGATGAGATTCTCAAGCTCCCGCACGTTGCCGGGCCACCCGTATGACGACAGCGCGGCGATGAATGAAGGATCGGCCTCGGGGACGTCGAGCCCCTCCGCTGCGGCGGCCCGCGCGGAGAAATGGGCGACCAGCTCGGTAAGATCCTCGCTCCGCTCCCGAAGCGGCGGGATGCGCAGGGGCACGACGTCTAAACGGTAGTACAGGTCGCTCCTGAACCTCCCGGCGGCGACTTCGGCCTCCAGGTCCTTGTTCGTCGCCGCGACTAAACGAAAGTCGCAGGCTACGAGCTCCGTCCCGCCCACCCTCACGTAGGCGCGCTCCTGCAGGGCGCGGAGGAGCTTAACCTGCGTATCGAGCGGCACCTCGGAGATTTCGTCGAGGAAGAGGACGCCGCCGCGCGCGGCCTCCAGATATCCGTCCTTACGCCTCGCGGCGCCGGTGAAAGCGCCGGCTTCGTGGCCGAAGAGCTCGGATTCTAAGAGGTTGGGATTTAAGGCGGCGCAATGCACCGCCACGAAGGGGCCCGTCCGGCGGCCGCCGGCCCGGTGGATGGCCCGCGCGACGAGCTCCTTGCCCGTGCCGTTCTCCCCGCGTATCAGGACCGTCGCCTCGGAGCTCGCTACGGCCTCGACCCGGGAGAGGAGACGGCGCATGGCCGGCCCCGCGCCGACGATGCGCCGCAGGGCCGAACGCCCCTCGGGCGA
>CALKWG010000061.1 GCA_938004315.1 uncultured Spirochaetaceae bacterium | reverse complement strand
CAGTGCCGCGAGTTCGAGTCGATCTTCGTGCAGATGATGCTCAAGGAGATGCGCGCGACGGTCAACAAGACCGACCTCTTAGACGGCGGCTTCGCCCAGGAGATCTTCGAGGATATGCTCTACCAGGAGCGGGCCAAGGACATGACCAAGACCGCCGGCTTCGGCCTGGCCGACCAAATGTACCTGGAGCTCATTCGCGGCAAATAGCCACATCGCGACAGTAGTCGCGCCGCGGCAAATAATCGCGCGCTTGCGCCTCGTGGCGATAATTGGTAATCTAGTAAAATAAGGAGTTAGCCATGAAGAGAATATTCGCCGTGCTGAGCCTGGCTGTCGTGTTCGGTTTCTTCGCCGCGTCCTGCGTCTCCGAGCCGAAGGCCGAGGAGACGGCCATCGTCGAAGAGGCGGACGCCGTGTCCGACGCCACCTCCGCCGCCACCGGCGAGGGCGACTGGTAAACGGCCTAAGGCCGAGATGAAGACGGGCGCCGCGAGGCGCCCGTCCTTTTTTACTCGAGGGCGGCCGCCCGCCTCGCCTCCATGGCGGCGAGGCCCTTGTCGAAGGCGCGGCCTAGGCGCCGCGCGCCGCCTTCTACGACGAGCCAATCTTCTTCGTTCCTGAAGCCGCCCGTCCCTACCCAGCGCTCCGCCTCATCGTAGTTTATATAAGCCTCGTGGCGGCCGGCCCGTTTCCAGGCGGCTATGAGGCCCTCTATGAAGTACAGCCCCGGCTCGACGGTCATGACCATGCCGGCCTTCAAAGGCTTAGCCATGCGGAGGCTTCGGTAGCCGAAGAGCGCGCTCCGCTCGAAGCCCTCGCCGTAGCCCACGTTATCCTCGCCTAAGGATTCCATGTCATGGACGTCCAGGCCCATCTGGTGGCCCAGCCCGTGGGGGAAGAAGAGCGCGTGCGCGCCGGCGGCCACGGCCTCGTCGACCTCGCCCTTTAAGAGGCCGAGCGAGCGCAGCCCGGCCGCCAAGGCCTTCGAAGCGGCCAGGTGCGCCTCGAGGAAGGGGACGCCGGGCTTCATGGCGGCGGAGGCCGCCCGTCCCGCCTGCAGGACGAGCTCGTAAGCGGCTGCTTGCCTGGCATCGAAGCGCCGCCCGACGGGGAAGCTGCTCGTCAGGTCCCCGGCGTAGCCCTCGGCCGTCTCGGCGCCGCAATCGAGGAGGAAGCCCGCCCCCTCGCGGAGGAAGCCCGCGTAGCCGTGGTTATGGAGCACGTCGCCCCGGACCGTGGCTATGGGCGGGAAGGACGGCATGCCGCCGCCGGCCAAGGCCCGGCCGTAGGCTATCGCCATGAGCTCCGCCTCGCTCATGCCCGGCCTGGCCGCCGCGATGACGGCCTCGTGCATGCCGATCGATATATCGACGGCCTTTTCGATCTCGGCTATCTCCCGCGGCTCTTTGAGCTCGCGTAGGGCCACGACGGCCCGTATAAGCGCCATGGAGGCGCCGGGGCCGACGGCGGCGTGATCGACGCCGAGGAGCCGCGCCAGCTCGATGGTGGTCTCAGCGCGATAGGGCGGGAGGTAATGGACCCGCCGCGAGCTCGCGGCGGCCTCGCGGAGCTCGTCGGCGACGGCGGCCGCGGGCGCGTGCCGATCGGCCGCGCAGGCCGCCGCCAACTCGGCGGGGCTCGGGCGCGGCCCGGTCCAGACCAGGGCCGCCTCGGACAGCTCGTCGACGTAGAGCGCCGATACGCCGCCGTCCAGGTCCATGGTCGCCCAGAGCCCCGGCTCGGCGATTCCGAAGAAGTAGAGGAAGGAGGAGTCCTGCCTAAAGCGATAGCAGTTGTCGGCGTAGTTCATCGGGGCTTCGCCGTTGCCGGCGAAGAGGACCACGCCCCGGGCGCCGCCTTCGGCGAGGGCCTTCGCCAGCGCGCGGCGCCGGCTTTCGTATACCTGTGCTTCGAACATGGGGCAGAGCGTACTAGCCCCCGCCCTAGCCGTCAATCTATATTCGACGCATGAGATCATCAGCCGGCGGAGCGAGGGGGCCGGGGTGCTTGGTCGCCCTGCGCGACGACCTCCTCTGCCCTTCGTTCCGCGAATACATCCTAAAGGCGAGCCTAGGCATTACCTTCTTCGTCGTCCTATGGCGCGTCTTCCCCAAGACCAGCCTAATCTGGAGCGCGGTCTCCGTCGGCCTGGTCCTCTCGCCGGAGGACAAGGACACCTTCCGCTTCGGCGTCGAGCGCATGGCGGCCAACGCCTTAGGTTCGGCCCTAGGCTGGGCCGCCTCGCTCACGGGCCTAGACCTGATCGCGCAGGTGCTGCTGGCCGCTCCGGCCGTCATCCTAGCGGCCTCCGCCTTAGGGATTCGCAAGGCGACCCGCTCGGCCCTGGCCGCCATGGTGATCGTGATGAGCGCGGGGGCGGGCAACGTCGCCGGCTTCACGCCGAGCCAAGCCGCCCTGGAGCGCGCCGCCTTCGTGATACTCGGCTGCGTCTTCGCCCTCGGCTTGGCGGCCGCGGCCATCGGCCTGAGGAAGCTATTCGGCGCCCGCGGCGGCGCCGCTTGCCCCTGATGGACGCCCGCGGCGGAGCGCGCTCCCGCGAGCCGCGTGCCGCGCGGGAACGAGAAGAAAGGACGGAACGATGCCCCTCTTTCAACCGAACCTGTTCCAAGGCGCCGGTAGGCGCCGCCGCTACTTCGAAGGCTGGTACTTCAAACAGGTCGCCGAGGACGGCCGAGCCTGGTCTTTCATACCCGGGATCTCGATAAGCGCCGACGGCGGCTCTAAGCGGGCCTTCGTCCAAGCCATCGACGGCTCAAGCGGGCGCACGCGCTGGTATGCGTTCCCCTTCGATTCCTTCTCTTGCCACCCGAAGCGGCTCGAGCTCGCGGTCGGGCCCAATCGTTTCAGCCTAGGCGGCGTCGAGCTGGACCTGGACGGCCCCGACGGCCGCCTCAAGGCCTCGCTACGCTACGGGCCGACGACGCCCTTCCCCTCTCGGCCCTGGCGCCCCGGCATCATGGGGCCGTACAGCTTCGTCCCCTTCATGGAGTGCCGGCACGGGCTCGTGTCGCTCGACCATGAGGTCGCCGGCTGGATAGAGCCCGGCGGCGAGCGCCTCGAGCTGGGGCGGGGACGCGGCTATATTGAGAAGGACTGGGGCAGCTCCATGCCCTCGGCCTGGATTTGGACCCAATCCAACGGCTTCGACGAGCCCGGCGCCTCCCTCATGTTCTCGCTGGCCAACATACCCTGGCTGGGGGGGAGCTTCCCCGGCTTCCTCTGCGCAGCCAGGCTACCCGAGGCCGGCAGGCCGGCCGCCGAGGCGCCGGTCCGCGTCTGGGCCAGCTGGACGGGCGCCCGCATCGCCCGCGCGGAAGCCTCGGACGCGCGCATAGAGATCGAGCTAGCTCAGGGAGACGAGCGCCTTGCTCTAGGCCTCGAGCGCGGCCGGGGAGGCCTGCTCCTCGCGCCCGTAGCCGGTTCCATGGAGCGGCGCATCGCCGAGTCGGTGGACGCCGTCATGACGGTACGGCTCGAGAGGGGCGGCTCGCTCCTGTTCGAAGGCCGGGCCGCCCCCGCGGGGCTGGAGACGGTCGGCGAGCTGGCCTCCCTCGGGGTCGCGATCAAGGCTTAGGGGCGAAGCGGGGCGCAGACGGCGAGGCGGCCTAGTCCCGGCGCCGGCGAAGCGTTATCCTTAGGTCTATGAAGATAAGCATCGAAACCGTCATGGCGCGCCGTTCGACGCGCAGCTATCTACCGAAAGCCATCGCCGCGACCGAGCGCGACGCGCTGGCCGAGCTCGTCGCCGCCCCCGGCTCGGCCCCCTTCGGGACGGCGGCGCGCTTCGCCCTCGTCGGCCCCGAGTTCGCCGGCGGATCCGCCTTGAAGTCCGGTCGGATCGGTACCTACGGCGTCATCAAAGGCGCGCCGGCCTATATCGTGGGCTGCGTTAAGCCCGGCCCCCTGGCCTTCGTAGACTACGGCTACCTGCTTGAAGGCATAATCCTTAGCGCCGCCGCCCTGGGCTTAGGGACCTGCTGGCTGGGAGGCATCTTCGACCGTAAGGCTTCGGGGGCGGCCTTGGGGTTAAAAACGGACGAGCTCGTGCCGGCCATCACCCCCGTAGGCTATCCCGCCGAAAACGCGAGCCTGGCCGATAGGCTCATACGGTTCTCCGCCCGTTCGTCGTCACGCAAGCCCTTCGGCGAGCTCTTCTTCGCCGGCGCTTGGGATAGGCCG
The DNA here is from genome assembly GCA_938004315.1 of uncultured Spirochaetaceae bacterium. GTDB lineage: Bacteria > Spirochaetota > Spirochaetia > Treponematales > UBA12059 > DAIPLR01. The sequence goes on along the minus strand of CALKWG010000061.1, from coordinate 13,010 downwards.
CTGGACCAAGGCGACCCCGTGGCCACCGCCCTCGAAGCCGTCCGCCGCGGCCCCTCCGCCTCGAATAAGCAGCCGTGGCGTATCATTCGCGCCGGCGGCGCGCGCGGCGGCGATGCGTACCATCTATACCTCATGGAGGACGCGCTCTACAGCAGGGCCATACCCGGCATAGTCCTGCAGGACATGGACGCCGGCATCGCCATGCGACACCTGGAGATAGGCGCCGGGGCCGTCGGCGTCAAGGGCTCCTGGCGTAGGCTCGACGCCGATCCAGTCCCGGCGACGCCTCCGCTACGCTATATCGCCAGCTTCGAACTATGCTAAAGGCGGCTGATTTGCCCGGGAAGCCGATTAGCAGTATCATGTATCCGGCGGGCTCGATGGCCCGTCGCATACGGATCTAAAGCACTGAAAGGAGCGCTTCATATGCTTTCTAAGAAAATCGTCGACAGGATAAACCTACAAATCAACCGCGAGATGTACTCCGCCTACCTGTACATGGCGATGTCGGCCAAAATGGCCGAGCAGGGCTACAACGGCGTCGCGAACTGGCTCATGGTGCAGTACCACGAGGAGATGTTCCACGCCATGAAGCTCTACGGCTACCTGATCGACCAGGGCGCCTCGCCGACCCTGGCCCAGATCGACAAGCCGGAGATAAAGGCTAAGACCGTCAAGGAATTCTTCGAAGCCACGCTCGAGCACGAGAAGTTCGTGACCGCGAGCATCAGGGAGCTCCTCGAGCTGGCCCTGGCCGAGAAGGACTACGCCACCGAGAACCTCGTCCGCTGGTACGTCAACGAGCAGGTCGAGGAGGAGAAGAACGCCACCGACATCCTGCAGACCCTGGAGCTCTTAGGCGACGGCAAGCAGGGCGTGTTCATGCTCAACATCGAGCTCGGCAAGCGCAAGCCCTCCATCCCCCTCGACTTCACCTCGCTCGGCGGGGAGGATTAATCCGCGCGGGCGCCGGTCGTCGGCGCCCCTAATCCTCGGGTCCTAGTTCGGACGATTCTTCGGGCGCTACCGCCACGCGGTCGCGCCCGTTTTGTTTCGCCTTGTAGAGGGCCTGATCCGCGGCGCTGATCGCCCGTTCCATGCTCGGGCCGTCGGCCTCGAAACGGGAGACGGCCACGCCGATGCTCATGGTAACCGCCTCCGAGGCCGTCGATCCGCCGTGCGGAATGCCCAGTTGCTTGACGGCGAGCCTGACGCGTTCGGCCACGACGAGGGCGCCCTCCAGGTTCGTACCCGGCAGGAGGATAAGGAACTCCTCCCCGCCGTAGCGGCAGGCTATGTCGCCTGGCCTATGCACCTCGCCCGCGATAGCCAGGGCTATGGCCTTGAGGCAGGCGTCGCCCGCCAGATGGCCGTAGAGGTCGTTAAAGGCCTTGAAGTAATCGATATCGCAGAGGAGGACGGCGCTCGTGAAGCTCTGCGAGCGTTGCCTGTGGAGCCGCGCCAGCCTGCGCATCTCCTTGCCGACGTGCTCGTTGAAGCTCCGGCGATTGGCCAAGCCGGTCAAGGGGTCGGTGGCCGCCAGGCGTTTGAGCTCGGCGTTGGCCAGCTCGAGCTCGTCACGGCGGCGTTCCAAAGCCTCGAGCATGGCGTCTATATGGTCGGCGGCCGCTCCGAGCTCGTCCAGGCGCCCCGCCGCGCCGCCGAGCCCGAGCCGCCCGCCGACGCGCCCCTCCCGCTCGCTGCGCTCCAGGTGGGCGCTGATGAGCTCCAAAGGCCGGACCACGAGGCCGCGCAGCACCCAAATCAGGATGAGCGCGGAGATGAGCGACGAAACGAGGGTCATGATCGTGATGCCCGCTATGGTGCGACCGAGCACGGGGTCGAGGCGCCGCGGCCTGGACCAGGAGCTATAGCCGAGCTCCTCGCCCCGCCGATTCAGTATAGCCAGGGATAAAATGCGCCTTCCGAGCTCGTCCCGGTAGCTCGCCGCTACGCCGCCTTCGCCGAGGCGCTCGCCGTCGGGGATGGGGGCTTGGGCGAAGACGCCTTCGGACCTGAGGCCGGTACGGCTCTCGATGCGCCCGAGCATGGCCTGGCCGAAGGTCCGCGTCATCACGAACCAGCCGACCGGCGGCGCCAGGAAATCGTTACTGGTGATAGGCCAGGCGGCGACCGCTACGGGCTCGCCGCGGCTTAGGTCGTAGGCCGATACGGGGACGGGTTCGACGCCGGTCGGCAAGGACCCGAGGGCGACGCCTTCCGTCAGCGCCGAGCCGGGACGCGCATGCCAGGCCCAAACGACGCGGGCGTCTAGATCGCAGATAAGGATGCTGTCGAGCGCGATCTGGCCCAGCCATGCCGGGCTGAAGGTCGAGTCGGGATAATCGGGCGCGCGCCCTTCGACGAAGGCGCGGGTATCGTCCCAGGCGCCGAATTCCCTCGCTATATCCGCTAGGGCCTGCAGCTCCGCGGCGAAGGCCGCCTCGAGCCTAGCCAGATCCTCGGCGCTGATTTGGGCCTCGATCGCCTCGTAGCTCGCGGCCGTGGATACGCCGAGTATCGCGGCTTGAACCGCGCCTAAGACGAGGAGGACGGCGGCCAAGGTATAGGCGACGCGCGCGCCGAGGCGATCATGGATGGAATGCATACGCGTCCATTGTAAGCCGCCGGAGCGGAACGCGCCAGGATAATAAACGCGTCTGGCCGCCGGCCTTAGGCGGGTTACAAATCGGAGCGGGCCACTTGCGGCCGCGGCCCGCCGGCGCGATACTAGGTGCTTATGTGCGACACCTTCTTTATGCCCGCCGCCGAAGGGAGCTTCTTCGGCAAAAACTCAGATAGGAACCCCGCCGAGGCCCAAGTGATCAGGGCCATAGCCGAGCGCGAGCCGAGCGCGTCGATCACCGTAGGGTCGCGGCGCTTCGAACTTGATGATAAGGGCTACGCCCTCCTCCTCTCCTGCCCGGCCTGGATGCAGGGCGCCGAGATGGGCGTGAACGAACGCGGCGTCGCGATAGGAAACGAGGCCGTGTTCTCGCGCTTCAAGCGCCCCGCCGACGGCGTCTTAGGCATGGACTTCCTCAGGGCGGCGCTTGCCCACGCCGACTCGGCCGAATCCGCGCGCGACGCGCTCATCGCCCTGACCGAGCGCTACGACCAGGGCGGCAACGGCGCCTATAAAGGCAAGCTCGTCTACGACAACAGCTACCTGATCGGGGGCCCCGACGGCGCCTACGTGCTGGAGACGGCCGGGAAGCGCTGGGCCTGGAAGCAGCTCGAGGGCCCGGCCGCGATATCCAACGCCTATAGCCTCGAAGCCGACTATAAGCGCCTGGACCCGGCCACACGCAAGGCCATCGCGCCGGTCAACGAACGTATGGCCTGCCTGGACGAGGCCGACGCCGGGCGCTTAGCCGATAAGGAGTCGTGGAAGGCCTACGTGGCCGACCGCTTCATGGCCCGCATGACCGCCGGAGAATCCAGGCGGCGGGCGCTCGAGTCCGTCCTGGCGGCGGCGGCGGCATCAGGCGGCGGCAGGCAGGCGGCCTTCGCCGTCCTACGCGCCCATGCGGCGCCCGACCCCGCCGAACCGTCCCGCGCCAGGAACGTCTGCTGCCACGACCGGGACAATTGGGGCAACGCGACGACCGGCTCCATGCTGCTGGAGCGGCGGGCCGGGGGAGCGGCGATAGCCTGGTTCACCGGCGCCTCGTACCCCTGCCTGAACCTGTTCAAGCCCGCGCTGATCGACGGCGGCTTCGTCCAACTGTGGGAAGGCTATCCGCTGGGCGACGACGCCAGGGCGGCCGGCTACTGGGAGCGACGCCGGAAGGCGGCCGGCGCCGCGGCAAAGAAGCCCGAGCTGGCCGCAGCCTTCGCCGCGGAGCTCGCCGCCCGCCAGGCCGAGCTCGGCGCGGCCGTCGACGCCCTCCTAGCCGCGGGCGGCGCCGCGAATACGGGGGCCGTAGACCGAGCCCGCGTCGAGGTCTCCAGGATCGTATCGGCCTGGGAAAGCCGCTAGCTCACGGCGAGGGGGAAGCGGTAACCCACGACCGCGCCGCCCTCGTCCCGTGCGAATAGGTTTCCCTTCGCCTGCTCCGCCAAGGCGCGCATGAGCGTGAAGCCGGTGCCGCCTAAGCCGGCGGGATCGGCCTCGCCGAAGCCGGCCCCGTCGTCGCGTATCTCAAGGGTAGCCACTCCCGCTCCGCGGCTCAGCGTGACCTTAGCCCGAGCCCCGTGACCGGCATGACGCCTGGCGTTCTCTATCGCCTCGCTCAAGAAGAGCCCTAAGGGCACGGCTTGTTCGATGCTCAAGCTCAGCTCGTCCGCCTCGACCTCGACCGAGCCGAGGCCGGGCGAAAGGGACGAGGATCGTACGCATGCCTCGATGAACCTCTTGGCCTCGATGGCGCGCAGGTCCTGGGCTTGATAGAGGAACTCATGGACCAAAGCCATAGAGCGCACCTTATCCTTGAGCGATTCGCGGTCGCCCTCGCCCCCCAAATTCATGAGGCTGACTATCACCTGCAGGTTATTCTTAACCCGGTGGTGGATCTCCCGGACGAGCTCCTCGCGTTCGGCCAAGGCGGCCAACGCCTCGCGCTCCCTCATGAGCTGGGCGGCCATGAGAGCCTTCATCTGGCTGCGGGCGTAGAGGAAGAGGGCGATCGCGGTGGCGCTTACGAAAAAGAGGCCCTTCAGGGTCTGGAAAAGCTCGAGGCCCACGAGATCCTCTGCCAAGGCGGCGGCGACGCGGTCGGACAAGAGGATCCAAACGAACGATATGGCGGCGTAAAGCCCCGCTATCCTGAGTGCCGAGTTCCGAACCTGCCTGCGCATGCCGCCTCCGTTATCGTAACCATACAACGAGGGATGGCGGGAAGCAACGTCGGGTCGATATTTTCACCCGACGACGAGCCTTCGAGCGGGAGACGCGCCGAGCGGCTCGCCGCGGCGCGGGAAGGCGCAGGCCGTCAATCCCAGCGTAGCGACTCGCAGCCGTTGAAGGCGGCGTAGGCGAGGAGCTCGTCATAGAGGCTTTCGTAGAGCCCGCAGTCCGTCGCGGCGCCGTCCTGAACGGCCGTCATCGCCGGCCCGGCCCAGGTCCGGCCGAGCAGCTCGCAGCGAAGAGCCCGAAGCGCCTTGGCCTTGCGATCGGCCTTGCAGTCGATAAGGCCGACGGGCGTCGAGCCATAGAAAATCGGCAGCGCGAAGTAGCCGAAGCGCCGCTTGGCGGCGGGAACGTAGCATTCGATCGTATAGTCCAAGCCGAAGACGCGCTTGGCGCGCTTCCTGTCGATGATAGCGTTATCGAAGGGCGAGAGTATGCGCATGGGGCGGGCATCCGCCCCCCGGCGGACCGTCTTCCCCGCTGCCTCCAGATAGCGTGGCGCCGCCCAGCCTTTCCAGGGGCGGCCCTCGGCGCCCTCCGGCCTCACGACGACCGGAACCAAAGTCCCGCCCTCGACCGCGCGCTCGATCGCGGCGTCGACGCCGCCGACGGCGTCCTTCCTCATATAGGCTAGGTCGGAGCGCGAGAAGACGCCGTACCCGGCGGCCGCGAGGCCCAGGTAATAATCTGCCATCTCTTCTTCGTCGGGGTAGCGAAGGTCCAGGCCGGGCGGCAAGCCGCGTTCGGCCAAGTCGTAGAGCTTCTGGAAGCCGGGTCGCCAGAGCACGATCAGCGTACCCGCATGGAAGAGGTACTCCAGCGCCGCCTTGGCGGGTTTCCAGTCCCACCAGGGGCCGCGTTTACCTTCGCTTTCAAAATCCTGGGAGCGTAGCGGCCCTTCGGCCCGTAGCCTGTCGATGACCGCCTCTACGATGCGCCGGTCGTGGGGGAACCATTCGTGACCCGAGGCCTCGACCCGCCGCATCCGCGGTAGGCAGTAACGATAGTCCTCTATAGGGAGGTAGGCGGCGGCGTGGGCCCAGTACTCGAAGGCGCGCCTGGGCTGCGAAAGCTGCAGCGCGTCGAGCGCCGGGGGCCGGTACGAGCGGTCGCGGGACCATAGGACGTGGTGGTGGGCGCGCTCGACCACCGAGATGGTGTCGATCTGGACGTGGCCGATACGTCGGAGCGCGGCCGCGGCCCGGGCCGCGGAGGAGGTATCGGAAGCGGCGGCTCCGCCCGGGGGCTCCGGTACATCGAAGGAGGCGCCGAAGGCGAGCTCCGCGGCCTCGCGCGCGCCGAGCTCGAGCATGCCGCTAGGAGCTTTCCCGGCCGGCGGCGTAGCCCCTGAAGAGCTCGCCGTCGGCCGCCGAGAAGAAGACGAAGTAGAGCTCGCGGGGCAGCGCCGCCGCCTCGCAATGCTCCCTGACGGCCTTATAGGACAGCTCGGCCGCTCGTTCCTTAGGGAAGCCGTATACGCCGGTGGATATGGCCGGGAAGGCGACCCTCTCCCAGCCTTCTTTCTCGGCCAGGGCGAGGGCGGAGCGGTAGGCCTCGTAGAGCAGGCGCTCCTCGTCGGCCGAGCCGCCGCGCCAGATCGGGCCTACGGCATGGATAACGGCCTTGAGTTTCAGCCGGCCGGCCGTCGTGGCGACCGCGCGGCCGGCGGGCAGGCCGTCCGCCAGGGGCCCGTCACGCAAGGCCTTGCAGTCCGCCGCCAATTCCGGGCCGGCCGCGCGGTGTATCGCGCCGTCCACGCCGCCGCCGCCGGCCAGGGCCGAGTTGGCCGCGTTCACGATCGCGTCGCCTTGGAAATCGCATATATCGCCCACGGCGACGACGAGGCGCCCGCCTAAGAAGCTGCCGATCAGGTCCATATCGCCTCCTCGCCGCCCTGGGCACCGGTCATGGCCCGCTTATATCCTGGTGACGAGCTCCTCGAGCGGCTCGCGGATACGCTCGCGGCGCGGCTCGCCGGGCCGACCGAAAGTGCAAAGTATGCCGACCCGCCAGTCCGCGCGGTCGAAGCCCGCCAGGTGGTCGGAAAGGGCGTCCATGACCTTGGCCTCGTCGTAGCCCTCGATGGCGCAGGAGGCGTAGCCGCGGTCGGCCGCCGCGTACATCATCGCGGCGCAGGCCAGGTAGGCCTGGGAGCGGGCCCAGTACTCGAGCTCGCCGCGGGACGATAGGAACTCGTAGTAGCCGCGGTAATCGTCTACGAAGACCGGGTGGCCGCCGGGAAAACGGGCGGCCCGCGCCTTCACGAAGTCTGAGTCAGGCGCATAGAAGCGGGCTGTCCTGACCAGCATGATTACCGTGAGCGGCGCCGTGCGCACGCCCTCCTGCATGAAGCAGGCGCCGAAGAGCTTCATCTTCAGGGCCTCGTCGCGGACGGAGACGAAGCGCCAATGCTCCAGGCCGAAGGACGTGGGCGTAAGGCGACCGGCCTCCAGGATGGCGTCCTCGTCGTCGCGCGTGAGCGGGGCCGCGGCGTCGTAGAGCTTGCAGGCCCAGCGGGCCTCGATCGCATCGCGTAGCTCCACCGCTAGCTCCTACCCTTGTCGAAGGCCTTGCCTATCGCCTGGGGCGCCCAGTCCTTGCCCGAGAAGGCCACGAGGGTAACGAGGGTTATCAGGTAGGGCAGTACGCTGAAGAACTCGGGCGGCAAGCGCCGCAACGCCTCCACGTTAACCATGTAGATGGCCAGCGCGACCGCGCCGCCAAAGAGTAGCGAGGCGCCGGTCACGCCCTTGGGCAGCCAGCGACCGAACGACACGGCGGCTAAGGCTATGAAGCCGGCGCCGTTGATGGTGTTCTGCGTGTACTGGATGGTCTGCGTAAGGACCAGGCAAGCGCCGGCCAGGCCGGCTAGGGCGCCTGAGGCCAGGACCGCGCCGTAGCGCATCGCCCTCACGTCTATACCGGCGCCGGCCGCCGCCTGCGGATGCTCGCCGCAAGCCCGGAGCCTAAGGCCCAGGGGGCGCTTGTAGAGGACGTACCAGGTGAGGAGGACGACGACGAGGGCGACGTAGGCCGTCGGGTAGACGCCGCCGGGGCCGGGCATCATGCCGATGCGGAAGGGCTGGGTACGCTCCATGCGGAAGATGATCTGCGATAGGAATACCGGCACGCCTATGGCCAGGAGGTTGATGCCCGTGCCCGAGATAACCTGGTCGGCGCCGAGGCTGACCGAGGCGAAGGCGTGTATGAGCGACACGGCCATGCCCGCCAAGAGGCCGAAGGCCAGGGCCAGCCACACCGAGGCCGGCCCCGCGCCCGCCTCCATGAAGTAATGGGCGGTCGCCGCGGTAAAGGCGCCGATGCCCATGAGGCCCTCGAGCGCGATATTCGAGACGCCCGAGCGCTCGGACACGAGGCCGCCCATGGCGGCGATGAGTATGGGAGCCGCCATCATGAGGACGGAAGGCAAGATTAATATAAAGTCACGCATCGATTATTCCTCCCCCGCGTCCGACGCGGCGGCGTCTTCCGGCGAGCCGGAGCCTCCCGGCGCGGCGGCGACCCGGGCTACGAGCTGCTCGCGCCGCTTCCAGGCTAAGATGACCCGGAGGCCGGCGCGCAGCGATACGAACACGACGACCAGGCCCGAGATGATGAGCGTGATCTCCTTGGGTATGCCGCGCGACTGCATGAGCGGCTGGCCGCTGGCTAGGAGCCCGAAAAGGAGGCCCGAGAGCCCGACGCCCAGGCCCGTGGAGTTGCCGACGAGGGCCACCGCTATGCCGGTGAAGCCGTAGTTATCCTGGCCCGCGAGCACGCGGCCGTAGTTGAACGAACCGAGGGCCACGACGGCGCCGGCCAGGCCGGCGAAGGCGCCGGCTATGGCCATGGAGGTGACCGCCGAGCGCTTGGCGTTGATGCCCGAGGCCTGGGCGGCGTCCTTGTTCATGCCGGTGGCCCTGAGCGCGAAGCCCAGCCGCGTGCGCTCCATGATCCACCAGTAGGCGACCACGCAGGCGACGGCGATGAAGAAGCCGTAGTTCAGGTTGGAGCCGTTGGTCAGGCGCTGCAGGTAACCGGCGTCCAGCTGCGCGCTCTGGGGCAGGTTGGGCGTGCGGAAGGTGTTGGCGCCCGGGATGCGCATGGTCGCCCAGCGCGACAGGAAGAAGGCGATGTAGTTGAGCATGATGGTGGCCACCACCTCGCTGGCGTTGAAGCGCGCCTTGAGCCAGCCGACGAGCCCTCCCCAGGCGGCGCCGCCGAGCGCCGCGAAGAGCACGCAGAGGACGGCGTGCAAGACCGGGATCTGCGGCAGGAAGAGGGCCGCGAACTGCGCCACCGTGAGGCCGACCACGTACTGGCCCTCGGCGCCGATGTTGAAGAGGCCGGCGCGGGCGGCGAAGCCCATGGACAGGCCGGTCAGGATGAGCGGCGTGCTGATGGCTAGCCATTCGCCCACGTAGCGCACGTTGAACACGCCGCGGGTCAGGTCCCAGCCGGTCATGGCCTGCAGGAGGGCGGCGAACATGTTGGCGGGGTTGCGCCCCACGGCCAGCACGATCAGGGTTCCGGCCAGGAAGCCCAGGGCCACCACGAGGAGGCTCATGCGCCAGTCCGAGGCGGCGAAGGCCTCGAGGCGCGTGAAGAAGGCGCCGTCGGACGGCTTCGCGGCGGCCGGCGCGGCGGGGGTCGGTCCGGGCGTCGCGCCCGGCGCGTTCTTAATCGACTTAGCCATGGCTGGCCTCCCCGGCGGCGGCCGCCTTATAGTCTTCGGGATGGACGCCGGCCATCATGGCGCCGACGTAACGCTCGTCGGCGCCGGCCGCGTCGAGCTCCCCTATGATAGCCCCGCGCGAGATGACCGCGATGCGGTCGCAGAGGGCCATGACCTCGTCGAGCTCGAAGGACACGAGGAGCACGGCGCGCCCCTTGTCGCGCTCGGCGACGATGCGCTTATGGATATACTCGATGGCGCCGACGTCCAGGCCGCGGGTGGGCTGGGCCACCACGAGGAGCTCAGGGTCCAGGTCAAGCTCCCGGGCTATGATGGCCTTCTGCTGGTTGCCGCCCGAGAGGTCCTCCGCCTTGGACGCGGGGCCCTTGCCGGCGCGGACGTCGAACTGGGCGATAAGGCCCTCGGCCCGCTCGGCCATCACGCGGAAATTCAGGGCGCCGCCGGGCTTGGAAATGGGCGCCTTATAGAAAGTCTTCAAGGCCAGGTTCTCATCCAGGCGCATGCCGAGCACTAAGCCGTGCTTATGGCGGTCCTCGGGGACGTGGGCCAGGCCCACCTCGATGCGCTCGCGGACGCCGGCCTTGGTGATGTCGCGGCCCTTGAGGATGATCGAGCCGGAGGAGGGCCTGTCGATACCTGCCAGGGCTCGTACGAGCTCCGACTGCCCGTTGCCGTCCACGCCGGCCAAGCCTACGATCTCGCCGGCGCGCACCGTGAGCGACAGTTCCTTCACGGCCTCGTGGCCCCGGGAGCCCTTCACGGTCAGGCCCTTGAGCTCAAGCACCGGCTCGCCGGGCTTAGCCGGGCCCTTGTCGACCGTAAAGTTGACGGCGCGGCCGACCATCAGGGCCGCCAGCTCGGACTCGTCGGTAGCGGCGACCTGTACCGTACCCACGTTGCGCCCGCGCCGCAGCACCGTGCATCGCTCGGCCACGGCCTTGATCTCGCGCAGCTTATGGGTGATGAGGATGACGGTCTTACCCTCGCCTTTGAGGCGGCGTATGACGGCCATGAGCTCGTCCACTTCCTGCGGGGTCAGGACGGCGCTGGGCTCGTCCAGGATCAGGATGTCGGCGTCGCGGTAGAGGGTCTTTAGGATCTCGACGCGCTGCTGGGCGCCGACGCTCAAGTCCTCGATCTTGGCCTTGGGGTCGACGGCTAGGCCGTAGCGCTCGGATAGCTCGGCGACGCGGCGCTCGGCGCCCCGTATGTCCACGTGGCCGAAGCGCGTGCGCGGCTCCATGCCCAGGACGATATTCTCGGTGACCGTATAGTCGCGGACCAGCTTGAAGTGCTGGAACACCATGCCTATGCCGAGGGCCACGGCGTCGTTCGGGCTCCTGATGCGCGCGTCGGCGCCGCGTATGCGTATCCGCCCGGCGTCAGCCTCGTACAAGCCGTAGAGCACGCTCATAAGCGTGCTCTTGCCGGCGCCGTTCTCGCCCAAGACCGCGTGCGCCTCGCCGTCGCGGACGGCCAGGCTGACGCGGTCGTTCGCCACGACGCCGGGGAAGGCCTTCGTGACGTCGATCATTTCGACTGCGTACGTTTCCATCGCGTCAGTATAGCACGGCCCCCGGGTGGCTTCGCCAGCGCCCGGGGGCCGTCAGGACGGGATTCAGTACAAGATCGTAGCCGCCGGCGACGGCGGCATGGGCCTTACTTGTCGCTGGCCTGCAGGTTGGCGGGCACGACGCCCTTGGCCAGGGCCTCGGCGTAGGTCGGGATGACGGTGACCTTCTTGTCGATGATATCCTGGCGGACCTGGTTGACCTTGGCGACGATGTCAGGCGTCAGGGCCGGATTGGTGGTGGAGAAGCCTACTCCGTCGGAGGCGGTGTCGAAGGTGATGACCTTGCCCTCGAATTTGCCGTCCTTGACCGCGCGCAGGGCGTACTCGGTAGAGGACTCGACGCGCTTGATCATGGAGGTGAGCACGGCGCTCATCTTATCGGCGTAGAGGCCGTCCTCGTACTGGTCGCTGTCCACGCCCACGGCCCAGACGTTCTGGCCGCGCAGGCGGTATTCCTTGGCCTGGGCGATGGTGCCGTTGCCGGTGCCGCCCGCGGCGCTGAAGATGGCATAGACGCCGGAGTCGTACCAGTTCTTAGCCTGGGCCTTGGCCAGGTCGGGCTTGCCCCAGTCGTTGGCGTAGTAGTCCACGATCTGGGCGTTCGGCAGGACGCTCAGGATGCCCTGGACCCAGCCCATCTCGAACTTGGTGATCACGGGGCCCGGCACGCCGCCTATGAAGCCGAAGCGCGGGTTCTGGATGCCCTCGGCCTGGGCCTTGAGGGCCGCGGCCACGCCGACTAAGTAGGAGCCTTCGTGCTCGGAGAAGGTGGCCTGCATCACGTTCGGGGCGGAGAGCCAGTCCACGTCGACGATGAGGTACTTCTGGTTCGGGTAGAGCGGCGCGACCTCGCCTAAGGCGTCGGCCCAGGTGAAGCCGGTGACGATGATCAGGTCGTACTTCTCGTCCGAGGCCTGCTTCAGGTTCGGGACGTACATATCCTGGGTCTGGGCGGTCACCCAGTTATAGTAGGTGCCCTTCTTAGCCTGGTTCTCCCAGGTGTCGCCGTAGTAGGCCAGGATGCCGCGCCAACCGGCGGCGTTGAACGACTTGTCGTCGATGCCGGTCGCGTCGGTGAGGAGCCGGACGGTGATGTCGCTGAGGGGGGCGGCTACTTCCTGCTTGCCGCCGCAGGACAGGGTCGCCAAGGCCATAAGGACGGCCAGGGCGGCGAAAACGATACGTTTCATGGTATCCTCCTTACAAGGTACGAGCGACTATAGGCCCCGCGACGCGAGCGGGTCAAGCTGAGGGGGGAAGGATCGCGCATGGGCGTCTACGATGCGTACGGCAGGATCATCTCGAACGAAGGCCGCGATTGGCCGGCCTTGGCCGAACGCCTGACCGCGGGCGGCTATGATGAAGAATTCGTCATCTGCGATCGGCTCGACCCCGAAGCGGCAGCCGCCGCGGCAGCCGCCGGCTTCATGCCCATGTCGGCCACCCTCGTCACGCCCGACGGCCCCCGGGCGTTCTTAACGCCGAAGCTGCACCTCGTGCGTTGCCTAGCCGACCCGGCCTCTATACGGCCGACGCGCACGGCGCTCGGTCGCTCGTCTCGCTATAGCGTCGCGCTCAAGCTCGACTTCGGCGCGGCCTTAGCCGGCTGCGTCCGGACCCACGGCGACGGCTGGCTCACCGAGCCGCTGGTACGGGCGTTCACGGCCTTGGCCGCCGAGCCGCCCCGACGAGGACGGCCCGTCTTCCTTTCGGTCGAGCTATACGCGGACGGCGGGCCGGAGGGGCGCCGCCTGGTCGCCGCCGAGATAGGCTACGCCCTAGGCTCGAGCTACGCGAGCCTCTCGGGCTTCAGCGACGAGAGCGGCGCCGGCACGGTGCAAGATCGGAAGAGCGTCGTGTAGGGAAAGAGTGTAGATATCGGTGGTCGC
>CALKWG010000060.1 GCA_938004315.1 uncultured Spirochaetaceae bacterium | reverse complement strand
ACCATGTTCACCGACTCCATGGCCATGTACGGCAGCCGCATCGAGGAGCTGGACGCCGAGCGCGGCGCCTACGACCAGCGCCAGGCCGACCGAGACTACGACCGCCTGATGGGCCAGTCGGTGGACCACGTCCTGGAGCTGTCGCAGGTGGACAAGCGCCGCGTGCACCAGCTTAAGTACTTCCTGTGGATCGAGCAGCTCGGCAAGGACGTCGCCGAGCTCCGCGCCCAGTGGGACGACCACAAGGCCTACTGGGGCGGGCTCCGCGCCCAGGCGAGCCAGCTGGACGCCATGATCAAGGACTTCAACGCGGAGGTCATGCGGTGATACTCCTTAAGGACTGCTTCAGGGCGGTCCGGCCCCGCTACGGAGCCGGGCCCGCGGCCGGCTCCATGGCGGACGACCTGGCGGGCGTCGATATACTCATCGAAGGCAAGCGCATCAAGAAGATCGCCCGCGGCATAACGCCGCCGCCCGGCTGCGAGGTCGTAGACGCTTCGCGCCACGTCGTGATGCCGGGCATGGCCAACACGCACCATCACTTTTACCAGACCCTGACGCGCAACGTGCCGGCAGTGCAGGACGCCAAGCTTTTTAAGTGGCTGGTCTACCTGTACGAAGTCTGGAAGGGCGTGGACGAGGAGGCGGTGTACTGGTCCAGCATGCTGGCCTTGGCCGAGCTGGCCAAGACCGGCTGTACCTTGAGCACCGACCACCACTACCTCTACCCCCAGGGCTTCAAGGACGACCTGCCCGGCCTGCAGTTCAAGGCGGCCGAGGAGATAGGCCTGCGCTTCGCGCCGACCCGCGGCAGTATGTCACGCTCCAAGAAGGACGGCGGCCTGCCGCCCGACACGGTGGTGCAGGACGAGGATACCATCCTGGCCGAGAGCGAGGCCGCGTTAGCTAAGTATCACGACCCAGCCCCCGACGCGATGAGGAAGCTCGCCTTGGCGCCCTGCTCGCCCTTCTCGGTCTCCGAGCAGAGCATGAAGGACGCCGCCGCCCTGGCGCGCCGCTACGGCGCCCGCCTGCATACCCACCTAGCGGAGACCAAGGACGAGGACGAGTTCTGCGTCAAGATGTACGGCCGGCGCCCGCTCAAGGTGATGGAGGACTGCGGCTTCCTGGGGCCGGACGTCTGGTACGCCCACGGCATACACTTTAACGACGAGGAGCTGAAGCTCCTGGCGGCCACCAAGACCGGCGTGGCCCACTGCCCCTCGAGCAACATGCGCCTGGGCTCGGGCATCTGCCGCGTCCGCGAGATGCTGGACTTAGGCGTGCCCGTAGGCCTGGCCGTGGACGGCTCGGCTTCCAACGACGCGAGCGACATGCTGGGCGAGGCCCGCCAGGCCCTGCTGCTGCAGCGCGTGCGCTACGGCTCGGCCGGCATCACGGCGCGCGAGGTCCTGGGCCTGGCGACCGAGGGCGGCGCCCGCATCCTGGGCTACGAGGAGGCCGGCCGCCTGGAAGAGGGCGCGCTGGCCGACCTGGCCCTCTTCGACGTGATGAAGCTGGAGTACGCCGGCGCCCTGTCCGACCCGGCGGCGGCCCTGCTCTTCTCCGGCTATAACCACGGCGTGGACCACCTGATCGTGAACGGCCGCTTCGTCGTCAAGGCTACGCGCCTCGTCGGGGCGGACGAGGAGCGCATACGGAGCGAGGCCAACCGCTGCGCCAAGCGCCTCCTACAGAAAGCGGGGATAGAAGCCGCATGGTAAGGGATTATTACAAGCCAAAAGATATCGACGACGCGCTCGCGGCCCTGGCCGCGCCCGGCGCCGTCGCCCTGGCCGGGGGGACCTTCCTCCTGGCCGGGAGCCTCCGCGGCGGCGGGCCGGAGATAGCCCGGGCGGTGGACATCTTCGGATTGCTGCCCCGCGGCGTGACGAAACTCGAGGGGGCCGCTTCGGCCGGCACGCCCGCGGCGAGCGGGTCGGCCGCCGACGGCGGCTGGATCGTCGGCGCCGGCACCACCTTTCAGGAGCTCATCGACGCGGCCGAGGCGCCCGCGTGCCTGAAGTCGGCCGCCCTGTCCATGGCCAATCGCAATACGCGGAACCGGGCGACCGTGGGGGGCAACCTGGGCGCTAACAAGTCCTGCGCCAGCCTCGTGCCGGTCCTCTTGGCGCTCGGCGCCTCGGTAGAATACCGGGTACGCGGGGGCGCCCCTGCGCATAAGCCCCTGCAAACATGGCTCGCTGAGCCCGAAGGCCTCGTCATGAACGTCGTCATACCAGCCCAGCCGGCCGGCTCACGCGTTGCCGCCCTACGCGCCAGCCGCACCGCTTGCGACTTAGCCACGGCCACCGCGGCCGCGCACTACGCCCTCGAGGGCGGCAAAGTCATCGCCCTCCGCGTCGCCATGGGCGGCTTCGGCCCCCATGCCGCTCTCCGGCCCGACTTGGCCGCGCTCTTCGAAGGCAAGGCCCTGCCGCCCAAGGCTGAGATTGAAGCGGCTGTGCGGCCGCTCCTCGTCGCCAAGGCCGACCATCGGGGGAGCGCCGAGTATAAGCGCGCGCGCGGCGCGGCGCTCCTGGCGGACGCGCTCCACCACGCGGAGGTCTTAG
>CALKWG010000059.1 GCA_938004315.1 uncultured Spirochaetaceae bacterium | reverse complement strand
TCTATCCACTCTATTCTGCTCCGCTTTTATGTCCAGATTCTGGGGCTCATCATAAAGCTCTGGGTGCCGCGCCTCCTCTCCCTGCGGCGCCCGGTGCGGAACCTCGTCGGATTCTGGGGGCAGACGGGCGCCTTCGCCTTCTGCCATGAGGATACGGGACTGTTCTTCACCGGCACCGTCAACCAGGCGAACGGCTTCGGGCACGGCAAGGCCTTCAAGGCCATGCTCGCCGTCATTAAGCGCGCGATGGCCGAAGGGGCGCGGGCATGACGCATCCGGACTTACGGACGCCCCGCCTAAGCCTGCGCGCGATAGGCCGATCGGATCGAGACTTCATCCTAAAGCACTTTAGCGATCCGGTCGTCAACCGATACCTCTTCGACGCCGAACCCATAGGCTCGCTTAAGGAGGCGGACGAGCTCATCGATTTCTACCTCGCCGGCGCGGCGAGCCATAACCATCGCTATATCATGCGCGACGAACGCGGGACGCCGATCGGCACCGTCGGTTTCCATTGCTACGACCCGAGGCGACGTTCGATAGACTTAGGCTATGACTTGGAGCCTGCCTACTTCAAGCGCGGCTACATGACGGAGGCGGTAGGAGCTATGCTCGCGTATCTGCGGGACGTGCTGCCGCTCGAGAGGATCGAGGCCTGCATCTATCCGGCTAACGAGGCGTCGATCTCGTTGGTTAAGAAGTTCGGCTTCGTCGAAGACCGCAGCGTGGCCCTGAGCTTCCGGGGCGCCGAGTACGTCCATACCGTATACGCCGCGGAACCGCCCCGCCGCGCCTGAGCTCGAGGTCGGTTCCCGTGTTAGTGTAAAAATGCAAAAGATATATAACCAAGGAGTCAAGACATGAGTGCAGAACCGTCGGTAAAAAGCCTTAAAGATGCGAAGGCGACCCGAGCCCTCGTCATCGCCAACATCCTGTTCTTCGCGATCATACGCCTGGCGCCCGGCGCTCGCGATGCCCTGCTCTTAGATCCCGTCGCCGTGTGGTCCAAGCCCTGGACCCTGGTTACGGCCTTCTTCGCCCACGAACTGCCGCTGCATCTCGTCGTCAACCTCGCCATCCTCGCGGCCTTCGGCTTGCGGCTCGAGAGCCGCGCGGGCGCCGGCATAAGCTTCCTCGCCTACGCGCTCGGCGGGTTCTTGGGCGCTCTCGTTATCGTGCCCTACGCGGGCTTTATCGGCTGGACCGGGCCCGTGGTCGGCGCCTCGGCGGCGGTCTTCGCCATCCTCGGCGCATACGCGGCCATAGAGCCGGATGAACGCCTCTTTAAGGCTAAGATAGCGCATTGGTTCGCCGCCGCCTTCGTCGCGAACCTCGCCATGACCGTCATGAACCCGGCCCAGTCCATCGGCGGGCCGGCCCATGCGGTCGGCCTCCTCGCGGGCTTCGGGCCCGGCCGGCTTGCGAGACGGCGAGGCTCGCGCTAAAGCTGAGACGCCGTCGTCGCCTAGCCTTTCAGGCAGCGCTTGGCGGCTATGCGGCCGGTCATGATGGCCGTGGGGCCGCCGGCGGGGCTGTAGACCCACTTGCCCGCAGCGTACACGCCGGGCATGGGCGTCAGCACCGAGTCGGCCATGCGGAACATGCTCGTGACCGCGGGTATCCGCTCCTCGAAGGACCAGCCCACGATGGAGCCTTCGGCGCTGCCGGCGCGCTCGTAGATCGAATGGGGCGAGGCCGAGAAGCTGAAGAGGATTTTGTCCTTAAGCCCCGGATAGAGGCTCTCGGAGATGAGCGCGATGAACTCCTCTTCCACCTTCTTCTTGAACTCCTCGTACCAGCCTCCGGCGCGGACGCGCTCGGTCAGGCCGTAGTCGAAGAGCGCGCTGATGATGAGGCCCGTCTTGCCCGGCGGGGCCGCGTCGGGGTCGCGCAGAACCGGGATAGAGACTTCGAAGGTGTTGTAGCGGCAGAAGCGCCTGAGCCAGGCGTAGAGCTCGTCCTTCG
>CALKWG010000058.1 GCA_938004315.1 uncultured Spirochaetaceae bacterium | reverse complement strand
ACCACCGAGATCTACACTCTTTCCCTACACGACGCTCTTCCGATCTCGCGGGAGCCGCCTACGTCCGGTCGCGGGCCGGCCGCGGCGCGGTGGCGGGAGGCTAAGCGTGGGCGAGCTTCGCGTCTGCCTAGGCATGCTGCGGCTTTCCGTGCGATCCCAGCTGCGCTACAAGTCCGCCCTGGCGCTACAGGCCTTGGGCCAGTTCACGATCACCGCCATCGAGTTCGCCGGCATCTACCTCCTCTTCGAGCGCTTCGGCTCCTTCCGCGGCTGGGGGCTGGCCGAACTAGCCTTCATCTACGGCTACGTCGACCTGGCTTTCTCCTGCGCCGACGGCTTGGCCTACGGCTTCGATAGCATGGGGCCCCTCGTGAAGAGCGGCGATTTCGATCGGCTCCTGGCGCGGCCGATATCGCCCTTCGTGCAGCTTATCGGGCGCGAGCTCACGCTCAGGCGGGCGGGGCGCTTCTTCCAAGGCCTGGCCGTCTTCATAGGCGGCGCCGCCGCGCTGGCGCGCGGCGGCCCGGCCTGGTACGCCCCGGCCAAGCTTCTCGTCCTGGCCGCCGGCTGGCTAGCCGGTTTCGCGGTCTTCTTCTGCGTCTTCATGGCCCAGGGCGCCTTGAGCTTCTGGACGACCGAGAGCACCGAGGCCATGAACGCCTTCTCGTACGGCGGTAGGCAGGCGGCCGCCTATCCTATGAGCGGCTACCGCGCCTGGCTGCGGACGCTCTTCGTCGCCCTGGTGCCCGTCGGCGGGGCCATGTACCTGCCGGCCTGCTTCGCGCTCGGCCGGCCGGCTTTTCCCGGCTGGCCGATTTGGCTCGGCGCAGCCGGACCTCTCCTGGCCATTCCGTTCTGTTACGGTATTTATCGTATCTGGCTCGTCGGATTGAGGCGATACCAATCGGGCGGCGGATAAATTGCGAATCGATGGCAAAAGCACTTGCCGATTCGCTTGCTCATTGCTATTATTGCAAACAATTCGCAATAGAGCGGATGAGACAAGAACTGAATCGCCAAGGAGAGAGCTTATGCTTAATCGACGCCGCGCCGTCTTGCTGTCCTTCGTACTACTTGTCATAGCCCAACTGCCGGCCACCGGGTCGCGTGAACGGGCTTCCGATCTGCCCGTCGTAGCGGTGAGCATCCTGCCGCAATCGTACTTCGTCGAGCGGATCTCGGGCGGGACGGTGCGCTCGCTCGTGATCGTCGGCGCGGGGCAGAGCCCCCACTCATACGAGCCGACCCCTCGTCAGCTGGCCGATTTAGCGCGGGCCTCCACGTGGTTCACCGTCGGGGTGGAGTTCGAGCATGCCTTGGAGCCCAAGATCGCCGGTCTCTATCCGAAGCTCTCGATCGTCGATACGACGACCGAAGTTCGTTATCGCAGCTTGGAAGCTCACAGCCATGACGACGACGATCATGACGACGATCATGATGACGATCATGATGACGATCATGAGGCCTACGAAGGCCGGGATCCCCATATCTGGCTCGGCCGCGATAGCGTGAAGGCCCAGGCCAGCGCCATCCGCGACGCCCTGGCTAGCCTCTATCCCTCGAACGCCGCCCTCTATGCGCGCAACTACGAGACTTTCGCCGCCGATATCGATAGCATCTTCGACGGCTTAGCTCGCGACCTAGCGCCCTTGCGCGGTAAGCCGGTGTTCGTCTTCCATCCGGCCTTCGGCTACTTCCTCGATGAATTCGGCATCGTCCAGGAGGCCGTCGAGACCGGCGGCAAGGAACCGACTCAGAAGGCGTTGGCCGAGCTCATAGCCAAGGCCAAGGAAGAAGGCGCCAAGGTCATCTTCGTGCAGGCGCAGTTCCCCGCCAACGCGGCCAGGACCGTGGCCCAAGCTATCGGCGGCGAGGTGCTTCAGATAGACCCCTTGGCGGCAGATTGGTCCGATAACCTACGGCGCATAGCCGAAGCCCTGCGCAAGGCGGCTCGCTAATCGTATCGCTCGGCCCCGGCCGGACTCCGCTTGCGGCCGCGGGCCGAAAGGTCGTACTATGCCGTCGATGAAAGCTACCAATACCGCCGCGATAGGCGGCTCCGTATCGGATGCGGAGCCCCGTTCCCTGGCGGTTTCGTTCGAGCGCGTCGCCTTCTCATACCGCGGCGTGCCGGTCCTGCATGACGCCTGTTTCCACGTGCATGAAGGCGAGTTCGCCGTGCTCGTCGGCCCGAACGGCGCCGGTAAGACGACCATACTACGCCTCATCCTGGGCTTGGCCGAGGCGGCCTCGGGACGGGTCCTGGTTTTGGGCGAAAGCCCCGCTTCGGCCCGCGCCTCGGTGGGCTACGTCCCCCAGCACGCCAGCTACGACCCGGCCTTCCCCATTTCCGTTGAGGAAGTGGTCCGCATGGGGCGACTCCAAGGCGCTTGGGGCCGCTATAAGGCCGCCGATGCCGGCGCCGTCACCCGCGCCTTAGGCTTGGCCGGCGTCGAGGAGCTCCGGCGCAGGCCGTACAACGCGCTCTCGGGGGGCCAGAGGCGGCGCGTGCTCGTAGCCCGCGCGCTCGCCGCCGAGCCTCGCTTCCTCATCTTGGACGAGCCCACGGCCAACATGGACGCGGAGAGCGAGCGCCGTCTCTACGGCGCCTTAGGCGACATCAAGGGCAAGGCGACCATACTGGTCGTAACGCACGACACCGGCTATGTCTCGGCCTTGGCCGACGCGGTGCTCTGCGTGGGCGAGCACACGGGGGCCGGCCGCGGCGTCGTCCGTCACGCCGCCGCCCCGACGAACGAGGCGCCCGGCGAGCGATTCGCCGGCGGCGCCCTGCGGGTGCTGCACGACGTCGCCCTGCCGCCCGACTCCTGCTGCGGCGGGCATGAGGCGGCCCGATGAGCGGTTTCATAACGGCCCTGTTCGATCCGACCATGCCCTTCGTGCGCAACGCGGCCTTGGCCGGCTTCCTCTCGTCGATCTTGTTCGGGATCCTCGGCTCGGTCGTCACCGTGAAGCGCATAGCCGGGCTAGCCGGCGCCATTTCCCATGCGGTGCTCGGCGGCATCGGCATGGCGTTATTCCTGTCCGTCCGCGGTATCGTCCCCGGCCTGCCGCCCATAGTAGGAGCTTTGATCTTCGCGGTCATAGCGGCGGCGCTCATCGGCGTCGTCTCGCTCAAGGCCAAGCAGCGCGAGGACACGGTCATCAACGCCATCTGGGCCATAGGCATGAGCCTGGGCGTGCTTTTCATCGCCAAGACGCCCGGCTACGCCGACCCCATGAGCTACATGTTCGGCAACATCCTGCTCGTCGGCGGCCGGGAGCTCGTGCTCCTGGCGATACTCGACCTCGTCGCCATCGCGCTCGTCCTGGCCTTCTACCCCCAGATCGAGGCCTCCGCCTTCGACGAAGAGTTCGCCACGACCCGCGGCGTGCCGGTCCAGGCCGTCTTCCTGGCGATCCTGACGGTGACCGCCGTGGCCGTCGTGCTCCTACAGACCTTCGTAGGCATCGTCATGGTCATCGCGATGCTCACCCTGCCGGCGGGCACGGCCGGCTACGTCGCCAGGAACCTGGCCGGCATGATGGTCGGCGCGACCGTGCTCTCTTGGCTCTTCTCCTTCGCCGGCCTGGCGCTGAGCTGGGAGCTGGACCTGCCGACCGGAGCCCTGGTGGTCACGATAGCCGGCGCGGCTTTCTTGGGCGTCGCCGCCGTACGCGGCCTTAAGGCCCTGGCTAAGCGGGCTGGGCGCAGGGCCGAAGGGCGCGTCGCTGGGCAGGAGGCGGGACGATGACGAGGTCTCGGGCCTTGGTCTTAAAGATCCTAGAAGGGGCGGCCGAGCCCCTGTCGGCCGCAGGCGTATATGCCCTGGTCGACGGGGCCTGCGACCAAGCGACTGTCTATCGCAGCCTGGCCTACCTTGAGGGAGCCGGCCTAGCCGAATCCTTCGTGATGCATTGCGACGCCCACGGCACCGAACGCTACTACAGCTCCGAGAAACTCGGGCATAGGCATTGGTTCCACTGTAGCTCCTGCCATCGCTTCGTGGATATCGGAGCGTGTAGGCTCGGCCCGCTCGTCGGCGAGCTGGAGGCGGAACGCGGCTTGCGGATAGAACGACACGCCCTATACCTGAGCGGGCTCTGCGCCGACTGCGCGGGTAGGGTCGGCGGCTCCGACGCCTCGGTCGGTTCGCCAGGGCATGACCATGCATGCGGCGGAACGTCGGGATAAAAAACCGCCCCGGCATGCATCGGGGCGGCGACACTTCGCTACGTTCTATTCTGTATAAATCTATAGTATGAGCGCAGGCTCGTCGGCGCAAGCTGAAATAAACGAAGTCGGCCTGTGAAAAAACGAAGAGTCGCAATGAGAACGCGAAGCGACCATCGCTTTAGCGCTTGTGATAGACCCAAGACGGGCGTACAATTATCGTATGATGCGCCTAAGCCGCCAGAAGCTCGTCGTCTTCTTCGCCGATCCCTGGGTCAAGCTTTTCGCCGCCGCCTTCGTCTTCCCGGCATTAAATCACGGTTCTTATAATCTCATCGCTCTGTCGGAGATGCCCCTTTTCTTAGACAGCAACTTTACCGGCATCGCCGCCTGCTTCGGTTTGCCTTACGGCCTTTTAACGGCCTTCATGACGAATTTCTTCGCCGAGCTACAATATGGCTTCCCTTGGCGGCACTTGCCTTTCGCGCTCTGCGGCATGGCTACGGCAATCATCGTCTGGCGCATGGCGCGGCTCGATAAGCTCAGGACGCCTGTGCATTTCGTCGTCGGGACCCTGCTCGTCGCCTTCGCCAACAGCCTCTTAGGCGCCATCATCGCCACCTTCGTCTTCGGCGGCGGCACCGCCACGAACATCGACGTGATCGTCATGGGTTTCGCCCTGATGTTCGACAATATCTTCTCTGCCGCCTTCCTCGGGCGAATCATCGTTAACCTTTTCGATAAGGCGCCCGTACTCTTCGCCGCCATGCTGTTTTGGCGTTACGTCGCCTCCCCCCAGGCCCGAGCTTCGGCCGAGCCGCTCCCGGCCGGCGGTTCGCCCGCGCCGAGCGCCTAAACTTCGTCCTCCCAAGGCGATAAGAGCCCGGCTTGTATGGCCAGGCGCACCAGGCCCGCCTCGGTCGTCCGGCCGAGCTTCGCGTAGAGCGAGCTTAGGTAATTCTCCGCGCTCCGCTGGCTGACGCCCATCGCCTGGCCTATCTCCTTGCTGGAGCGGCCTTCGGCCAGGAGCTTGAAGGCCTCGCGCTCCCGCGGGCTTAGGACCTCGAGCTGGGCCAGGGCCGCGCGTTCCATGTCCGCGGCGGCCAATAGCGGCGTCACGATGTCGCGCAGGAGCTCGGCCTCCACGAAGATCTGGTCCAGGGCGACGACGCGGAGGCCCGCGATCAGGGCGTCCAAGGCCACCTGCTTCGACGCGTAGCCGTTCGCCCCGAGCCGTATGGCCTTCATGGCCATGGATCGGTCGGTGTGCATGGACAGCATGAGGCAGCGGAAGCCGCGCGCGCCGGCGTAGCGTTCGACGAGCTCGAAGCCCGAGCCGTCGGGCAGGTTAATGTCGATGACGGCTAGGCGCTCGCCCTCCGCCGCGGCCTCTATGGCCGCCGCGCCCTCGGCGACGCTTCCCGCCTCCACGCAGGAACCGAAGCCGCCGGCGGCCTCGAGCGCGGCCCGGAGTCCGCCCCTGAACAGGGGATGGTCGTCGATGATCACGGTCGTTTTCATGATGGTTCCTCCTTAATTATAATTATAGCCGCTTAGCTTCGTTCTGCGGGCCTCCTCCCGTCCGGCCTCAGGCGCAGGGCTATGGTCGAGCCGTCCTGACGAAGCTCTATGCTGAGCTCGGCGCCGATGGCCCTGGCTCGCTCCCTCATGGCGTTGAGTCCCAAACCCGCGCCGCGGATCGGATCGGCCTGCGGCCCGGGAGCGGCGCGGAAGCCGTACGGGTCTTCCTCCCATCCCTCGTCCCGCAGGCTCACGGATAGCATAGGATACCCGCCCTCGTCGCCTAGTTCGCAACGGAGTACGCCGCCGCCCTTCTTCGCATATTTGGCGGCGTTCGAAGCCGCTTCACGCATGATGCGATAGACGCCGAGCTCGAGCTCCTCGTCGAATCGCCGCAGCTCATGCGGGCCCTCGTAGCGTAAAGGGAAGTCGAAACGGCGCTCAGCCTCGTCGCAGATCGCCTTGAGCGCGGCTCCGAGGCCGAAGGCGTCCAGCTCGGGCGGCCGCAGCTCGGAGCTCAAGCGTCGGATTTTCTTATTCGTCTCGCCTAGGATGTCGGCCGCCCGCCGGGCGAGGGTTGTCTCGCAGGCGGCGGCGGCGCGTTCGCAGAGCATCTTGGCCGCGGCGACGTCCTGCGCCAGGTCGTCGTGCAGCTCCATGGCGACGGCCTTCCTCGTCTCCTCCTCGGCGCGCAGCGAACGAAGGAAGGTTTCGTGGGCCAGGGCTTCCTTGAGCCGGGACTCGCGGAGGCGCGCGAGCATCGAGACGCCTGCTGCAGCGCCCATGCTGAGGAGGAAGCTTAAGAAGAGTAAGGTTAAGTCGAATGAAACGCGCACGCGCGCCCCGGCGCGGTCGAGGAGCTTGCCCGCCTCTATATAGGCCGCCGCCAACTCTATGGCCGCAGCTTCTCGTTCCTTCGCGTCGACGCCGGTCACGGCGACGCCGGTCACGGCGATGGCCCTACGCCACGCCTCGTAGGCGGCGCTTAGGCGAGTAGCCGGGTTCTCGCCCTCGCCGTACCACAGGAGCGGCGACAGCCGTATGAAGCGTCGGAGCTCGGCGCGATTCGTCTCGTCGTCTCCATGTATGCCCAAGAGCCCCGTGAGCTCGGCCGGGCGGTCGGATAGTAGTCCGGCGACCAAGGCCATGGCGGCCGCGTCGAACTCGCGCGAGAGCGCCTGCTGCGCTGAGCTCGCCCGGGACGAGGCCAGGAAGACGGCCGCGTAGAGCCCGAATCCTAGGCCCGTCGACGCGGCGATCAAGGCTATACGAACCGCGCCCCGGCTTAGCTTGCCCATATAGCTATGCTAACGCGCCGCCGCGCCCTGGGCAAGCGGGCTTTCGGTATATATACTAGCATGGGCGGGTTCGGCGGCCTGCTAGCCGAGCCGGATCTATCAGTGACGCCGGAGGTATCGCACTTGAACATCCTCATGGTTACGAGCGAAGCCGCGCCCTTCGCTAAATCCGGCGGCCTAGCCGACGCGGTTAGCGCTTTGACCAGGGCCCTACGACGGGCCGGGCACGACGTACGGGTACTTCTGCCGCGGTACTACGATATAGATCGCGCCGGATTATCCGCTCTCGACGGCCCCTTGGGGGTGCCCATGGGCGCCGCGGAAGAATGGGGCGCCGTCTATAAGACGGAGCTCCCCGGTTCGGACGCGCCCGTTTATTTCCTGGATCATGAAGGCTATTTCGGACGAGACGGCATCTACGGCCCCAAGGGGCAGGGCGATTACGACGATAACCCGCGGCGCTTCGCCTTCTTGAGCCGGGCTGCCTTCTCCCTCTGCCGCCGCTTGGGCTGGAAGCCCGATATTCTACACGCCCATGACTGGCCGACGGCCCTCGTACCGGTCTATAAGCGTTACGCCGAGGCCGCCGAGTTCGGCGCCGTTCCGAGCGTCCTAACCATACATAATCTTGGCTACCAGGGGGTCTACCCTTCGGCCCGCTTCGCCGACTTAGGCTTGCCTTGGGAGTCCTTCTTCGCCTCCGGGCT
>CALKWG010000057.1 GCA_938004315.1 uncultured Spirochaetaceae bacterium | reverse complement strand
CCACCGAGATCTACACTCTTTCCCTACACGACGCTCTTCCGATCTCAGGAAGGACTGAACCAGCAGTGGTGCAACACCGGCAGCCAGCAAGTTGGTGTTCAAGCTATGCCGGGCAGCATGGCAGGAAATCCAGCGCTCGTCATCCGGTAGGATATCCGTTTCACGTGCTTCGGTGATGAGATTTTCCAAGACATTATGCAGACCCTCATAACCCAAGTGCAAGCCATCTTGAGTTCCAAATACAAAGTGCTCAGCCGGGACAATATTACCAAGGCTGCGTTTCCAGGCTTTCAAGCGTTCAAGCACGAGTGAGCCTATATAGATATCCCGGGTCTTGTTCCATTTTGGCTTGCCGAAACCATCAAGCCCTTTGTCGGCTTCAATTATTCGGCAGCGACCACTCTCCATATCAACAGAAGACCAACGCAATGCCCTTAATTCTCCTGCCCGGACACCGGTGCAAAAAAGGAATGCAATCATGGCTTCATCGCGTAAGGCCAATTGGGCATTCATGGATTTACGGGAGGTTCTGGCTCCTGGTTTGATGGGCTCGGCTCCAAGGGCTTCTTTTTTCAGGCGTTCAGTGCGTTCAGTCAGGAAAGCCAGGAAGCGGCCAATCTCTTCCGGGGACAGCACGCCACGCTCCCTTTTATCGTACTTGATATTGCCAACCTGGGCACCTGGATTGGAATCGATATCGCCGCGAAAACAGGCTTCCGAGAGTATGGTTTTGATGGCTGAAATACACTTGTTGACGGTATTGGCGCCGATACCAGCCTTCATCATACGGCCACGCAAGTCCAAGAGGTCGCCCCGCTTGAGTTCTGCCACCGGTGTATTGGAAAAAGCAGCATCAGTAAAGACGTGTTTTTCCAGACGCTTGCGGCAGGCACTCGAATGACTGAGGCCGATACTTTTGCCTTCCTGCCGGTACCGGATGAAGTGGGGGCATGTTTCTGGGAGGTAGTAGGGAGCGGCGTATTCGGCAAAACTCAACGGGGAGGATTTTGCAGCCTGTTTATCCATGAAGGCCCGGATGTACTCGCGGGCTTTCTCTTTTGCTGTTTCTCCGGTGGATTTCTTGCGGCGTTTACCATCTTTCGCTGTGTAGCTGAAGTAGTAAACTTTGCCATGTTCCCGGCGGTACGGTTCCGGATACTTCTTTTTTGATCCCATACGGCATCCCCTTCTTCACAAGTATATGCCATCCAGGTCGTAAGGTGGTACGCCGGCGCAGGGAGAAGAGGGATAGACAGCCCATTCACCGTTTTTACCACCTATGGATGTGCGCCCAGTTTGCGCCCAGTTGGTGTAAAAACAACAAACCCCTAGCGATTGCTAGGGGTTCATTTCCTTGTAAAACAAGGATTTAACTTGCTCCCCCGCTCGGATTCGAACCAAGGACCCAGTGGTTAACAGCCACTTGCTCTGCCAGCTGAGCTACAGGGGAATGTTGTCGGCGAGTGAGAACATATCTTAGGGAGCTGAAAATGTCAATATGATAGGGCGTTTTAGGCGGCGGGGCGCGGCGGCTACTGGAGAATGCATCGTTTTTGGGGTTGTAAACTGAAAATCGTGACATTTGTCACTAATCAGGCGCGGGATCCGGCTGGTATATTCGCCCTCAAGGAGAACGAAATGGTCGTAGAGATACGTGAACTTATTAAGCGCTTCGACGGAAAGCTCGCCTTGGATTGCTTCAACCTAGAGGTAGGAGAGGGCGAGGTGGTCGGCCTCCTCGGGCCGAACGGCGCGGGCAAGACGACGAGCATACGCGCCTTGGTCGGGCTCTTGCCGGTCGATGACGGTACCATAAGCGTATTCGGGCGGAGGCAGGACGGCCGGGACAAGGACATCAAGCGCCGCATCGGCTACGTTACCCAGGAGCTGACGATCTACGAGGATATGAGCGCCCGGGATAATCTTAGTTTCTTCGGCAGCCTCTACGGTCTCGCCGGGAGGCGTTTAGAGGCTAGGATCGAGGAGGTCGCGGGCTTGATCGGCCTCAATGGGCGGCTCGGGGATCGGGTCAAGACCTTCTCGGGCGGCATGAAGCGCCGGCTCAACATCGGCTGCTCGCTCTTGCACGAACCGGAGCTCATCATCATGGACGAGCCGACCGTGGGCATCGACCCGCAGTCGCGCAACTTCATCCTGGAGTTCGTCAAGAGCCTGGCCTCCGGCGGGGCGAGCGTCATCTACACCTCGCACTATATCGACGAGGTCGAGGCGGTAGCCTCGCGGATCTATATCATGGACCAGGGCCATACGATCGCCAGCGGAACGCTGCCCGAGCTCATCGCGCGCATCCAGGGCGACTCGCACATCCTGGTCGACGTGCGTATAGCCGCCGAGAAGGTCAGGCAAGAGCTCCTGGCGGTACCGGAGCTCAAGGACGTAGTCATCGAGGAGAACCGCTACCACATCGTCGTGCCCGGCGGCGTCAGCGCCTTCGAGAAGATCATCCCGATCCTGTCGCCCCAGGGCATCGTCAATATCAACTCCAAGCAGCCCGACCTCGAGGACGTCTTCCTCACCCTGACGGGGAAGCAGCTGCGGGACGGGGCCTAGCATGTTCAAATTCCACCTCCTGCGTGGCCTGCGGGATTGGGCGGGGCACCTCATCCTGATCGCGGTGCCGGTGCTGCTCATCGCCTTCTTTAATTACGTATTCTCGGGCGCTCAATTCCGCTACGGCCAAGGCGCGAACCCCATCGCGTTCTTAAGCGCCTTGACGATAGGCTTCGCGCTCACGTTCCAAATTTACGGGGCCTCCGTCAGCTTCGAGGTCATCGGGGACGATTTCTTGTCGCCCAAGAAGGATAGGCTCCTGGCCAGCCCCGCCGAACCCCGGGCGATCGTCAGCTCGACCATCGTCGTCGGCTTCATCGTGAGCTTCCTCCAGACCCTGGCCGTCTTGCTCTTCGCGTCGCTCGCCTTGAAGGCCGAGCTCGGCTCGATCGCCGTCGCGCTACCGATCTTCGCCCTGTCGGCCGCCTTTAACCAGCTCCTGGGAACCGCGGTCCTCATCCTCTCCGGGTCGGTGAAGCTCGCGAACGGCATCCTGACCTTCTACGGCGCCGTCGCCCCCATGGCGATGGGGCTCTATTTCCCCCTGCCGCAAAACGGCTTCTTCTCGTTCGTACGCGAGTACCTCGGCCCCATGGCCCTGGCGAATACGGCCATACTCGGCGCCATGGAAGGGAACTCCTTCAAGCTAGCCGTCGGCGTCGGGTCGCTCGCCCTCCTGAGCCTGGGGCTCTTCCTGGCCCTACCATCCCTGATTCGGAGGCTAGCGCGATGACCGTCTTTTCCCTCGCCCTCAAAGAGAACGTCAGGCAACGCGTCAACCTGATCCTCATCCTGGCTCTGCCTTTCCCCCTGCTTCTCATACCGGCTAACGACTATAGCTTCCCCTTCGGCGTCAACCTTTACGGCATGCTGATGTTCTATACGGCCTTCCTCCTAGCCAGGCCCATCGCCGAGGATAGGATGAAGGGTCGGATCGCGAGGATCGCGGCGAGCCCGATCGGCATTTTCCGTTACCTGGCCGGCCATCTTTCGGCGTATTTTATGCTTCTAGCCCTGCAGATCGGACTGTTCGTAGCCGGGAGCGCCTTGGTCCATCGCCTGGAACCGCGGGCCTATCTCCTACTCGCGCCGCTCTATCTCTCGTTCGCCGTGATGGGCGTCGCCTTCTCGGTGGCCTGGAACAGCCTGTTCCGCTCTTATAATCTGTCCTTCGGCCTCTTCGCCGGGCTCGGCTCGCTCATGTGCCTGGTGAGCGGCGTCAGTATGCCCTTGGCTATCATCCCGACGGGCGTGCAGCGCTATACGATGTTCCTACCGACCTACTGGCTGCCGTACGGTATCGACGCGCTCCGCGCCCAACGATATCCGGAGCTCCTCCTCTCCCATGCTATACTGTGGGCCTATGCCGCGGCTTTCATCCTGGCTGGGACGAAGAGGCGACTCTAGCGCGGCGCCGGGCCTGGCCCAGGCGGCCGGCCGGCGCTTAAGGCCCGAGGCGGCCTATGCCCTGACCTTCGGCGCCCAGTTCGCCCTCGTAGCCTACCTCATCGTGCCGCTCGGGAGCGGCGCGATGCTCCTAGCGGGCCTCCTGGCGCTCGTCAGCGTCCTCCTCCGCTCGCGCTTTAAGTTGGATCCCGCCCTCATGCTGGTCGATTGCGGGCTCTTCTGCGCCGCGGCCACGGCCGAACCGAGCGTCGCGCTTCTCCTCTTCGTATTCGTCTATTTTTTCGTCTGGGGCGAACGACCCTGGTACGCGCTTCTGCCGCTCGCGGCGAGCCTCTTCCTCTTAAGCGGGGCGCTTCGCATCCTGCCCATCCAAGCCGCCCTCATAGGCGGCATCCTGCGCCTCTGGCGCGACGAGAGCCGAGCTCACTACGAGGAGGCGGACGCCCTCCGCCATCGGCTCCACCGTATGGAGGCCACCGAGGAGCGGCTCTTGGCCGAGTACCGAAGCGCGGCGCGGCTGTCGCAGCTCGAGGAGCGGCAGCGCATAGCCGAGCGCCTGCACGACGACCTGGGGCACGAGCTCACCGCCGCCCAGCTCTCGGTCAAATCGGTAGGGACTTTGCTCAGTAGGGGGCAGACGGAGCGCGCCGCGCTCGCCCAGGAAAAGGCCGCCTTGCGCCTGGATTCGGCGCTCATGCACCTGAAGCAGGCGGTCGGGCGGCTCGAGCCCGAGGCGGAGGCGGGCTTAGGCGCCCTGCGTTCGCTCTTCGAAGGCTTCTCGTATCCGGCGAACCTGGAGATCTCCGGCGACCCGGCTTGGCTACGGGCCTATCACCTGCAGCTGCTCCTGGCGGCGGCGAAAGAAGCCTTGACGAACGTCGCCAAGCACGCCGTCCCGAGCCGCGTCGACGCGAGCGTCTTGATCACCGACCGCATCGTAAAGCTGACCGTAGAGAACGACGGCGTCCGGGACGCGCCCGGCGAACGGAGCGGCAGCGGCCTACGCTTCATGCGCAGGAGGCTCGAGGCCGTCCGCGGGAGCCTCTCGGCGAACCGGACGGGCGGCGTCTACAGGCTCATCGTCATCGTGCCCAAGGAGGCCGCGTAATCCTATGAGGGTCTTCATCGTCGACGACGACGAACTGGTCGCCGAGAGCCTCGAGATCATCCTCTCGTCTGATCCGAGCCTAGACTTCGTCGGATCAGCGACCGACGGCGGAGCCGCGCTCGAGGCGATCCGGGAGGCGCGGCCGGAGCTCGTGCTCATGGATATTCAGATGCCGGGTATGGACGGCATCGAAGCGACGCGACGCATTAAGGAAGAGTTCCCGGGCATCAAAGTCGTCATGTTGACGACTTTCCACGACTACCGGAACATCCACCGTTCCCTACAGGCCGGCGCTTCGGGCTATCTCCTTAAGTCCGACCCGACGGCCAAGCAGCTACGCACCGTCAAGGCGGTGTACGAAGGCCTACCGGTCATAAGCGATCGGGCCCTAAAGGCGCTCGCCGGCCCCGCCTCCCTGGCCGAGCTTAGCCCGCGTGAGAACGAGCTGTTGACCGAGTTGGCTAACGGCCTGTCCAACAAGGAGATCGCCGAGCGACTCTACCTCTCGGAAGGCACCGTCAGGAACGCGATATCGTCGATCCTGGATAAGCTCGGCTTACGCGACCGTACCCAACTGGCCATCTTCTATTGGCAACATAAAGGCGCGTAGACTCGGCCGCGCAAATTTTTCCTTGCCCTCCGGCTAGTAGGGTAGTATATTCAGTTGGTCGGTACGTCGCGGTATACGGACGTTCCGGCGGGCCGTCCCGTATGGGAGGCTAACGACGAGCCGCGGCATGGCGCGCGGCGCGCCTTGTCCGGCGAGCGCCCGAAAGCGGCGCGAAGGAGCATCCTATGTCTTCCCCCTTCAACTTCAACGTATCATTCGACGAGATCGCGCGCGAGATCAAAGACGGCGTGCGGGAATTCGCCCGCGAATTCAAGGACGAGGCCAAGCGCTTCGAGGAATCCGCCTCTAAGGGCAGGCCCTTCGAGCCGGGTCCCGGCTTCAGGCGCTTCGAGCAGGCCTTCGGCGGCCGCCTGGCCTACGAGCGTTACGAGGACGACGAAGGCAACCTGAGCTTCCGCTTCCTGCTCCCCGGCTTCGAGGAATCGGGCATAAAGCTCTTCTTCCGCGGCGATACCATGGTCTTGAAGGCCAGCCTGCCCGAGGGCATGAAGGCCGCCGGTGAAAGCGGCTCGCGGCTCCTGCGCGACGTGGAGCGCTGGGAATACCCCGTCCCCGCCGATCGTTACCGCCAGGCCGAGGCCCGCGCCGCCCTCAAGAACGGCGTGCTCACGGTCACCGTCCCCTCCACCTGGGATAGCTCCTCGGCGATCAAGGTAGAGATCGTCAAAGAAGGCAACTAAGTCCCGTAGGTCGAGCCTGGACGGCCGACCCTTAAGGTCTCCGGCGCCCCGAAAGGGCGCCGGTTTTTTGTCATGTAACGGATTGTCGAGTACAATACCTAATTATGGATGAAACTCGCTCGCGCATGTGGCTTGTGATTATGGCGCTCATAGCGTTAATCGCCGTCCTGCCCCCGCCGGTCGTCGCTGACAGGCTCGAAGCGGCGGCGCCGGCGTCGCATCCTCCGGCGGAACTGCTCCCGGCTGCCTCGGGCCATTCGCTCGCCGTCGATCCCGTCGGGCTCGTGAACGGCGTCTTCGACCCCTCCCTCATACGCACCGAGCTTTCTTGGCGCTTTATGCCCGGACGGCTCGGCCTTGAAGTATCGGGCGATTTCAGGCTCGGATTCGTCAGCTTCATAGAAGGCGAGTTAAGCTACTATTCGATCGGGGCGTTCATTGGCCCCGTCGCGTTCTTCGGCTCGGGCGTCGGCCCGCTGCGTTGGTGGTGGCGGGCCAGGGCGGCCATCGTCTACGGCGCGGCCAGCGGAGCCGCGGCCGGCGGAGATCCTGAGCGCGAGAGCATGCTGAGCCCCGGCGGCGAAGTAGCCCTGGGCTTCGATTGGGCGTTCGGCAACGGCGGGGGAGGCCCGCGCTCCGGCCGCTGGTTCGTGCGCCCCTACGCATCTCTGCGCTACATGCTCGGCGTCCCTTCGGGCTACCTCAGCGCCTATCTCGGGCTTGCCTTATGAGGGCAGGATTGGCGCTCCCGGGCATCCTAATACGAGCGCCTCGCCGCCGCCCGCTAGTCGGCCGCGCGCCGGAGTCCCTGAATCGTTTTTACTTAATTTCTCTTCCTTGACGACCCGCGCAAAGCGGGGCGATAATCGCCGCCATGAATAGCAACCCACTCTTAGCAGCCTGGGACACGCCCTACGGCCTGCCCCCCTTCGACAAGATCAAGCCGGAACACTACGCCCCCGCCTTCGAGGAGGCCATGGCCCGGCACCGCGCCGAGGTCGACGCCATCGCCTCGAATCCCGAAGCCCCTAGCTTCGAGAACACCTGCGCCGCCCTGGACCGCTCCGGCCCGGACTTCGCGCGCGTGGCCGGCGTCTTCTATAACCTGACCGCCAGCGAGACCAGCGAGGCCCTGCAGGCGGTCGAGCGCGAGATGATGCCTAAGCTGGCCGCCCATGAGAGCTGGCTCTCCCTGCACGAGGGCATCTTCAAGCGCATCGACGAGCTTTATCAGAAGCGCGCCTCCCTCGGCCTCGGCCCCGAGGAGCTCCGCCTCCTTGAGCGCCAGCGCCTCGATTTCGTCATGGCGGGCGCCCTACTCAAGGGCGAGGCCAGGACGCGCTACGCCCAGATCACCGAGGAGCTGGCCTCGCTCTTTACGACCTTCAGCCAGTCCGTCCTGGCCGACGAGGCGGCCTTCGGCCTTGAGCTCAAAACCCCCGAAGACCGCGCGGGCCTGCCCGAGTTCGTGCTGGACGCGGCCAAGAGCGTAGCGGCGGAGAAGAAGATCGACGGCTACGTCATCAACCTCTCGCCCTCCCTCGTCGACCCCTTCCTGACCTATTCCACGCGCCGCGACCTGCGGGAAAAAGTCTGGCGCGCCTTCAAGGCCCGCGGCGAGGCCGACCCCTCCCGCGACACCAAGCCCGTGGCGGAGAAGATCCTGCGCCTGCGCGCCGAGCTCGCCGGGCTCATGGGCTACAAGAACTACGCCGACTACGCCCTCGTGGACCGCATGGCCAAGGTCCCCAAGGCCGTAGAGGAGCTCCTCTACCGCGTCTGGGAGCCCGCCCGCAAGCGCGCCTTGGAGGAGCAGAAGGACCTTGAGGCTATCGCCGCCCGCGAGGGCTTCAAAGGCCCCGTCATGGGCTGGGACTGGAACTACTACGCCGAGAAGCTCCGCGCCGAGCGTTACAACCTGGACGAGGCCGAGCTTAAACCCTATTTCCAGCTACACCGCATTACCGAGGCCATGTTCGACGTCGCCGGTCGGCTCTACGGCGTGCGCTTCAAGGAGGTGCACGGCGTGCCCCTGCATCACCCGGACGCCAAGCTCTACGAAGTGCAGGACGCCGCCACCGGGGCCCTGCAGGGCGTGTTCATCACCGACAACTTCGCCCGCGCCACCAAGCGCGGCGGCGCGTGGATGAGCGAGTTCCGCGGCCAGGCTAAGAACCGGCTTGAGGGCCTTAAGTACCCCATCGTCATCAATAACAACAACTTCGCCAAGGCCGCGCCGGGCAAGCCCAACCTCCTGTCGCTGGATGACGTGCGCACCATGTTCCATGAGTTCGGCCACGGCCTGCACGGCCTCCTTTCCGACGTCACCTACAACCGCTTGGCCGGCACCGGCGTCCTCCGCGACTTCGTGGAGCTCCCGAGCCAGATCAACGAGCACTGGGCCCTGACCCCGGCGATCCTGAAGAAGCACGCCGTGCACGCCCAGACCGGCGAGCCCATCCCCGACCGCCTCATCGAGCTCATCAAAAAGAGCGAGCACTTCAACCAGGGCTTCCTCACCGTCGCCTACACCTCCTGCGCCATCATCGACATGGCCCTGCACCAGCACCCCGATCCGGCCACGCTCAACCTGGCCGCCTTCGAGAAGGCCGAGTGCCAGCGCCTGGGCGTCCCGGAGGCCGTGGGCATGCGCCACCGCCTGCCGCAGTTCCGCCACCTCTTTAGCGACAACGGCTACGCCGCCGGCTACTACGTCTACATGTGGGCCGAGGTCCTAGACGCCGACGGCTTCGAGGCCTTCGAGGCCACGGGCGACGCCTTCAACCCCGAGTTGGCCGCCAAGTTCAAGCGCTACATCCTGTCCGCCGGCAACACCATGGACCCGGCCGAGGCGTATCGCCTGTTCCGCGGCCGCGACCCCGAGGTCGGCGCCCTGCTCCGCGGACGCGGCTTGGCCTAAGCTTAGCGCAACGTGACTTTTTGATCGCGAGCGGGGGCCTACGGGCCCCCGTTCTTTTTCCATCCAGCTTCGTCAAGCGTTCTAAATGATTCGATTAGGGGGCGCCACGATACGCCGCCGGCCGCTTGAGTCAGACGCGCCCCCTGCCGCGGGCTTCCGCTGCGCGACCTCGTCGCGCCGCGGCGATCCCGCGGCTCCCCGGGGTGAGACGAGTAATTTCATAATCAATTGCTGATAAAGAGAATGTATTCACGAGGATTACCACTGAGGTGGGGATGGTAGTCCATATATTGATTAGTTTCACTGTCGAATGTGTTCTCATAACTCTTGTTCCAGTAGTATTTAATAGCATTTGCAGTGTACCTATATACTTCGGTTGTCGTAACGTAGCCATCACGATCGCTGTCTGCATATTTTGGGGCTTGAAGTAGAAAACTCGTAAAAATGCCATGGCTTGAGTTTTCCCAAACAACATCGAAAACGCCGCCGGCTGAAATGACAACCATGCTATCAGATGCAATATAGCCAGCATATGCGGCATAAGCATCACCAAGTGCGGAGAAGTGCGTTATGTACTTAATACTACCGTCAGGTTGCTCTTTTTTACCGAATAGCGGTGGAATAGCATCCGTCGTTGATCCCGGTTGAACAAAGCCACCGGAATTGCAACTATCGAGTATCACAATCCCGTGAATGATGCCCGCATCTCGGAACCAAGTTTTCAGATTTTCAGGATATATAAACTTTGATGCATTAAATCCATTCAAATCCGTATCCCAAGAATCTTGTGGGACAAAAAAAGATGCATCTCGAGCAGGATCAAATCCCCCATGACCGGCAAAATAAAACAGAACTAAACCTTTATAACCTCTCAAGCTGTCAAGAGTTGATCTCAGGTTGCTGATGCTTGCATTTTGATT
>CALKWG010000056.1 GCA_938004315.1 uncultured Spirochaetaceae bacterium | reverse complement strand
TATGAATAAGCCTCGAGCCGTTCGAAGACCGCGCGAACCCGTTCGCGGATCTGCGCCAACTGACGTGGGGCGTCCATAGCAAGCAGTCTAGACCAGGCCGCGCCTGAGCGCAATCATAGCCGCCGGATCGCGGCGCCGACATATCAAATCTTATTTATATCTATATAATTCTCTTGCAAAATCGGATGGAGGCTGTAAAATACCAGGATACCCAAGCTCCATGGTACGGCAGCGGATATACATCAGGTTCGGCACTCCCGGGGGTAGCTAACGGGAGGAATCATGGCGACGCACGCAGAGCACCGAGTACCGGGCTCGACGGCCCGAACTTCGCCCGACGCCGCGGACGCGGCGGGGCCCGTACTATCACGAGCGGCTTCGACGGCCTTGAGCGGCCGGAGGAACGCCTCGCCGCCGCCCGGGCTCGAACGCGTCGTCGCCGAGGCGATCGCCAAGGCCGCCGGCCGGCCGGGAGCCCTGCTTTCCGTCCTAGAAGAATGCCAGCGGGCCGATCCGCATCATTATCTATCCAAAGACGCCCTCGGCGCCGTCGCGGCCGGTATGGGCCTACCCCTGTCGCGCGTCTATTCGGTCGCGACCTTCTATTCCTATTACAACCTCTCGCCCCAAGGCGACCACGTCGTCGTGGTATGCCGGGGCACCGCCTGCCATACCCGGGGCTCCCTGGGCCTCCTGCGCGAGCTCCTCGCCGAGCTCGGCGGGCAAGGCTTCAAGGAGGACGAAGAATCGTCGTTCACGACCGACGACATGCGCTTCACCGTGCGCACGGTGGCCTGCTTCGGTCAATGCGCCTTGGCGCCGGTCGTCGCCATCGACGGGCGCATCTATTCGCGCGTCACCCCGGCAGCCCTGAAGGCGGCCTTGGGCGCGTGCAAGGCCGGAGGCAAATCATGAGCGCTTCGCAGTCTTCACTGCCCGGCTCCGTCGCCTTGTCGGCCCTCCGCGCCCGCGGCGCGACGGCCTTGCGGCCCGACACCCCCCTGCTCTCCGTCGGCCTAGGCACCTGCGGCATCGGCAACGGCGCCGACGAGCTCTACGCCCGGCTCGCGGCCGCCGCGGCCGATGGCGGCGCGGCCGTCAAAAAGGCAGGCTGCTTCGGCTACTGCGCGGCCGAGCCCCTGGCGATGGCCTACCTGCCGGGCAAGCCCGTCCTGCTCTTCTTCAACGAGCGGCCCGAGCGCGCCGAGCGCCTGTCGCGCATGGCCGCCGACGCCTCGTCATGGGATGCCTTGGCCAAGGAGGCCGACGCCAAGATCAGCCGCTGGGATTTCAGGACCGGCCAGGCGGAGTTCGGCCAGGCCTGGCCTAAGGTCCCGGAGTGGAACGAGCTCCCCTTCTTTAAGGGTCAGCTTAAGCTCGTACTCCGCGACGCGGGGCTCATCGATCCCGAGAACTTGGCTGAATATTTGGCCGTCGGCGGCTATTCAGCCTTGGAGCGGGCGCTTTCGCTCGGCCTCGCCGAGGGGCGCGACGCGGGCGCGGAGCAGGTGCTCAAGGCCGTGGCCGACTCGGGGCTCCGAGGCCGCGGCGGCGCCGGCTTCCCCACGGGCGTCAAGTGGAAGCTCATGCGCCAAAGCCCCGGCGGCGAGAAGTACGTCGTCTGCAACGCCGACGAGGGCGACCCCGGCGCTTACATGAACCGGAACGAGATAGAGAGCGACCCCCACATGCTGGTCGAGGGCATGATACTCGGCGCCTACGCCATGGGCGCCTCGCGAGGCTTCGTCTACGTCCGCGCCGAGTACCCCCTGGCGGTAGAGCGCCTCTGCAAGGCCATGGCCGACGCGAAGGCGGCCGGCCTCCTAGGGGAGAATATCCTAGGGAGCGGCTACTCCTTCGAGCTCGATATCGTAAAGGGCGCGGGCGCCTTCGTCTGCGGCGAGGAGACGGCGCTCATAGCCAGCGCCGAAGGACGGGCCGGCCGGCCATCGCCCCGGCCGCCCTTCCCCGCCCAGCGCGGGTACCTCGGAAAGCCCACGAACATCAACAACGTCGAGACCTGGTGCAACGTCCCCCTGATCGTCGCCCGCGGCCCCGAATACTTCGCGGGCTTCGGCACGGAGAAGAGCCGCGGCACGAAGGTCTTCAGCCTGGTAGGTAAGGCCAGGAACACCGGCCTCGTGGAGCTGGAGCTGGGCACCCCGTTGGCCGACATGGTCTACGGCATGGGCGGAGGCGCCGGGCGCCATAAGGCCGTGCGCGCCCTGCAGTCGGGGGGGCCGTCGGGCGGCTGCATAGCCGCCGCCGACTTCGGCGCGGCCGTGGACTACGAATCCCTGGCCGCCAAGGGAGCTATCATGGGCTCGGGCGGCATGGTCGTCATGAACCAGGACAACTGCATGGTCGACGTGGCCCGCTACTTCGTGAGCTTCACAGCCGCCGAATCCTGCGGCAAGTGCGCCCCCTGCCGCGAGGGCCTGGCGCAGATGCTCCGCATCCTCACCGACATTAGCGAGGGCCGGGCGGAGGCCTCCGCCTTGGACGAACTGGAGCGCATAGCCCGCGCGGTCAAGGACTCGGCCCTCTGCGGCCTGGGACAGACGGCCGCCAATCCGGTGCTCACCACGCTGCGCTACTTCCGCGACGAATACGAGGAGCACATCCTCGATAAACGCTGCAAGGCCGGCGTCTGCGAGTCGCTGTTCTCGGCGCTCTGCGAGAACTCCTGCCCGCTCCATATGAACATCCCCGGCTACCTGGCCCTGCTCGCCGAGGACCGCATCGAGGACGCCTACGAGCTCACCCTGCGGGACAACCCCTTACCCGGCAGCATCGGACGCATCTGCCACTTCCATTGCCAGATGCGCTGCCGGCGGGACGATATCGACGAGCCGGTGGCCCAGGGCGATATCCATCGCTATCTGGCGGACACTATGTACAAGCTGGGGCGCGAACGCGACGCCTGGAAGCGCCTCGTTAAGGAGCGCCTGCCCGATACGGGTAAGCGCGTCGCCATCGTCGGCGCGGGGCCCGCGGGGCTCGCGGCCGCCTTCTACCTCCGACGCCTGGGGCACGAGACGACGGTCTACGAGGCGCAGGCGGCCGCCGGCGGCATATTGCGCTACGGCATCCCCGAATACCGCCTGCCCAAGGAGCTCCTGGATAAGGAGCTCGAGCTCTGGGACAAGCTTGGCGTCAAATTCAAGTTCAACACGCGCCTGGGGCGCGACCTCACGCTCGACGAGCTGCGCGCCGGTAGCGACGCGATCGCGCTGGCCATAGGCGCCCAAGCCGACCGCAAGCTCGGCGTCCCCGGCGAGGACGCGCCGGGCGTCCACCCCGGCTACGAGTGGCTCGAGCGCTTCGCCCGCGGGCAAACGCAGCGTCCAGGTAAACGCGCCTTGGTCATAGGCGGCGGCAACGTCGCCATCGACGCCGCGCGGACGCTCTTCCGCCTGGACTGCCAGGTGACCGTGGCCTACCGGCGCTCCCGCGAGGATATGCCGGCCAACGAGGCCGAGCTCGCCGGGGCCGCGGCCGAGAAGATCGCCTTTAAATACATGCTGCAGCCCGAGGAGATCCTGGCCCACGAGTCCGGGCCGGCCGCCGGGCGCGTTCGGGCGGTGCGCTTCCGCGTCATGAAAGCCGGGGGCATCGATTCCTCCGGCCGCCCGCGCCCGGAGGCCAGCGAGAAGACCGTGGAGCTCGCTTGCGACGAGCTTTTCGTCGCCGTCGGCGAGTACGTAGACTCGTCGTACCTCCGAGGCTTCGGCCTGGCGGCCAGGTCGGACGGGCGCCTAGCCCCCGGCTCGGCCGGGCGCTTAAGCGAAGGCGTCTGGGCGATAGGCGACGCCGTGAGCGGGCCGGCCACCGCCAGCCAGGCCATGGGCATGGCCA
>CALKWG010000055.1 GCA_938004315.1 uncultured Spirochaetaceae bacterium | reverse complement strand
GTATTCGGTGACTGGAGTTCAGACGTGTGCTCTTCCGATCTGGGCGGCCCGGTAGCCGTGCTCATGGCTGCGCCACGCCATGACGAGCACGTCCTTGCCGCAGGAACCGTCTACCACCTCGTCCCAGCCGATCATGCGCCTATCCCGCGCGGCTATGGAGCGGGAGACGCGGTCCATGAAGTAGGCCTGCAGGCGCTCGGGGTCGAGGGCGCCGGCCTCGTCGCGGAGGCCCTCGGCGGCCATGCGGGCGCGGCAGCGGTCGCAGCTCAGCCAAGCGCCCTTGGGCACCTCGTCGCCGCCGGCGTGCACGTAGCCGGACGGGAAGAACTCGGCCAAGCCGTCCAAGACGCGGTCTAAGAGGCCGAAAGTCTCCTCGTTACCGGCGCAGAGTATGCCGTCGAAAACGCCGAAGCGATCCTCAGGTTGGAAAAGGCGATCGCTATGATCACCGTGGCACCAGAGTTCGGGGTGGCTGGCTAAGAGGGCCGTGGAATGCCCCGGCACGTCTATCTCGGGTATAACCTCGATATGCCTGGCGGCGGCGTAGGCGACGATACGCCGTACGTCCTCCGGGCTATAGCTTCCGGTACGGTAGCGCACCGCGTTGAAGCGCCGGTCGAGGCGCCGCGATCCCATGGCCGCCAGCTCGGGCAGGCCCGGTAGCTCGAGGCGCCAAGCCTGATCGTCGCTTAAGTGCCAATGGAAGACGTTGAGCTTGTGCATGGCGGCGAGGTCGATGAGCCGCTCCAGGAACTCGACGCGGTAGAAGCTCCGCGCCGCGTCTATCATGAAGCCGCGCCAGGCGAAGCGCGGCTCGTCGCGTATCTCGACGCAGGGTAGCGCATCGGGATGGCTCAAGGCCAGTTGGTAGAGCGTGGCGCCGGCGCGCACGAGGCCGGCGGGAGACGCCGCGGCGATCGAGACGCCGTCCGAGCTTATCGACAGCCTATACGCCTCGGGGCCGCCGAGCGCGGCGTCGAGGGAGAGGCCGAGCGGGGCTATCGCGCCGTCGCTCCTGTCGGCGCCGCCGTCTCGGTTCGCGCCTTCGGCCGAGGCGACCCCGGCCGCGGCCTTCGCCCGAGCCAGCCAAGCGTTCAGGACCGCGGCCTCCGCCTCGAGCCCCGCGGGAGCCCCGGCCGCGCCGATCGATTCGAGCCTAAGGGAGCCCGGCCGCTCGATAAGCTCGGCCGGCAGGGGAATAAGACCGTACATGC
The DNA here is from genome assembly GCA_938004315.1 of uncultured Spirochaetaceae bacterium. GTDB lineage: Bacteria > Spirochaetota > Spirochaetia > Treponematales > UBA12059 > DAIPLR01. The sequence continues at coordinate 1,289 of CALKWG010000055.1, read as the reverse complement.
TGAGCTCCTATTCGATGAATCCGGCGACGACGTCCCTATAGTAATAGAAGCTATCTTTCTTTACCCGCTTGCCCGTGGCGCGATCGACGGCGACGAGGCCGAAGAGCTTATCGTAGCCGTGAGCCCACTCGAAGTTGTCCATGAGGGTCCAGGCGAAGTAGCCGCGGAGCGGGACGCCCGCGTCGCGGGCCCTGAGCGCGGCGGCGACGTGCGTCCGATAGTAGTCGATGCGATCGAGGTCGCGGATGCGTCCGTCCGCGTCGGCGGCGTCTGGGTAGGCGGCGCCGTTCTCGGTGACGTAGAGCGCGGGTATGGGCCAGCGAGAGGACATGAAGCTCAGTATGCGATAGAGGCCTTCGGGGACGACGTCCCAGCCCATGGCTGTCTTCGGCCGCCAGCTCGGGGCGGACTCGTACGCTTCGGGAGCCGAGGCCGAGACGGGCGCGGCGCGTACCACGTCTTCGTTATAATAGTTCACGCCGACGAAATCGGCCGGCTCGGCTATTGCCTCGAGGTCGCCGTCCATGACGGGCATGGCGACGCCGTGCGCCGCCATGTGCTCCTCCGGATAGGCGCGGCCGTAAAGAGGATCGAGCCACAGCTCGGTCCGCTCGATCGACGCGCGGAGCGCCGCATCGCGGTCGGCGGGGCGCGGCGTCGCCGGGCGCGGCGCAGCGGGATTGATGACGATGCCGATCTCGGCGCCCGGGAGGGCGGCGCGGCAGGCGCGCACGGCCAGGCCGTGCCCCAAGAGCAAGTGGTGAGCCGCGGCGTAGGCCGCCTTACGATCGCGGCGGCCGGGGGCGTGCTCGCCGGTGCCGTAGCCAAGGAAGGCGGAGCACCACGGCTCGTTCAAGGTAACCCAGCGACGGACGCTCCCGCCGAGCTCCCTAAAACAGAGCTCGGTGTATTCGGCGAAGCGAAAGGCGGTATCGCGCTCGGGCCAACCGCCCGATTCCTCAAGCTCGCGCGGCAAGTCCCAGTGGTAGAGCGCGGCCCAAGGCTCGATCCCCGCCGCCAGGAGCCCGTCTACCAGGCGCTTATAATAGTCCAAGCCGGCGCGGTTGGGTTCGCCGCGGCCGCCGGGCTGCACGCGCGGCCAGGCTATCGAGAAGCGGTACGCGCCTACCCCGAGCTCCTTTAAGAGCTCGATATCTTCCGGCCATCGCCTATATGAATCGCAGGCGTCCGCGCCGGAGTCGCCGTTCATCACCTTACCCGGCTCGCGGCAGAAGGCGTCCCAGAGATCGGAAGAGCGTCGTGTAGGGAAAGAGTGTAGATCTCGGTGG
>CALKWG010000054.1 GCA_938004315.1 uncultured Spirochaetaceae bacterium | reverse complement strand
GACCACCGAGATCTACACTCTTTCCCTACACGACGCTCTTCCGATCTTGTCCATGGCGCGCTCGAGGATCACGTGCAGGCGGTTTACCAGGCGTTCGACCTCGTTCTTGCCCTCCTTGAAGCCCTCTTCGCGGCCCTGGTCCCAGCCCTTCTTGTGGGCCTCCTTGGTAACCTCGTCCACGCGGGCGCGGGCCTGGGCCTCCATGGCGCTTATCTTGCCCTCGGCCTCCTTGAGGGCGCGCTCGGCGGCGTCCTCGGCCTCGCGGCGTATCTTCAGGGCCTGGTCGTTCTTGCGCTTGACCTCTTCGAAGGCGGTCGCCTCGGCCTTCGCCACGATATCCTGGGCCTCGGCCCTGGCCGCGGCTATCATGGCGTCCTTCTCCTGCTCCCAGCGCTCCTTCCAGAGCTCGGCCTCTCGGCGCAGGTCGTCGGCGGTCGGGCCTTGGTATTCGAGGACGGGGGGGACGTCCTCGAGCTCCTCGGCCTCGGCCTTGGCGCCCGGCGTGCCGAGCAGGAAGGCGCTGCCTAAGGGGACGATCTCCTGGGGGCGGAACACGGTCTTTGCCATGGCGGCGCTTCCTTATTGAATGAGCTGGTCGTCTTCGCCGCGGGCGATGATGATCTCGCCCGAATCTTCGAGGTGGCGGATGACGGCCACGATCTTCTGCTGGGCCTCCTCCACGTCCTTGATGCGCACCGGGCCCATGTACTCCATGTCTTCCTTGAGGGCCTGCGCGGCGCGCTTGGATACGTTCTGGAAGATCTTCTCCTGCACCTCCGTGTCCACGCCCTTGAGCGCGCGGGTTAGGTCCTGGGTGTCCACCTCGCGTATGACCTTCTGGATGGAGCGGTTGTCCAGCATGACGATGTCCTCGAAGACGAACATCTTCTTCTTGATCTCCTCGGCCAGCTCGGGGTTCTCCTCCTCCAAAGCCTCGAGGATGCCCTTCTCCGTGGTGCGGTCCGCCAGGTTGAGTATCTCGACGATGGCGTCGACGCCGCCGGCGGCGGTGTAGTCCTCGCTGGACAGGGTGGACAGCTTCTTCTCGAGCACGCGTTCCACCTCGCGGAGCACCTCGGGCGAGGTCCGGTCCATCATGGCGATGCGCTTGGCCACGTCCGACTGGTTCTCCTTGGGCAGCTTGGTCAGGATGTAGCTGGCCTTGTTCGGCTCCAGGTAGGCCAGGATCAGGGCTATGGTCTGGGGATGCTCGGTCTGGATGAAGTTGAGGAGGTTGGCCGGGTCGGTCCTGCGTATGAAGTCGAAGGGCCGCACCTGCAGGCTGCTCGTGAGCCGATTGATGATGTCTATGGCCTTCTGCGAGCCCAAGGACTTCTCCAGGAGCTCGCGGGCGTAGTCGATGCCGCCCGAGGAGATGAACTCGCTGGCCATCATGAGCTCTTGGAACTCCATGAGCACGGAGTCCTTGAGCTCGGGCTCCACGTTCTCCAGCCGCGCTATCTCGAAGGTCAGGGTCTCGATCTCGTCCTCGCGCAGGTGCTTGAATATCTCGCTGGAGATCTCCGAGCCGAGGGTGATGAGGAAGATGGCGGCCTTCTGGCGGCCGTTGAGATCCTTAGCGCTCTTGGGCTTCTTGCCGCCGGCCGGCGCCGCGCCGGCGCCGGCGGCCTTGCCCTTGGCGGGCGCGGCTTGGGCCATAGTTTTATTCCTCCCTGAGCCAGGTACGTATCAGCTGGGCCACGTCCTCGGGATGCTCCTTGGCCATGTTGATGGCGTGCTCCTGAAGGTCCAGGCGCTTGCGCTCCTCCACGGACATGGACACCTCGATGTTCTGCTCCTCCGCCTGGCGGATGGCGTTCTCCCTGAGCATCTGCTGCTCCAGGGCGCGCTTCTCCTCGGCGATGCGGCGCCGGCGCTCCAGCTCCCTGGACACCAGCCTGAAGGCTATGAAGGCCACCAGGAGGAAGGCCAGGCCGATGAGCGAGTAGAGCACCACGCGCCGTACCTGCTGGGCCCGCAGGTACTCCTCGTCCTCGGCGCGGAACTGCCCCGTGCGGTCGAACTGGATGTTCCTGACGGTGACCGAGTCGCCCCTGGCCCGATCGTAGCCGATCGCGTCCCTGATCAGGGCCGCGGCCGAGTCCAGCTCCTCCTGCGGTATGGCGATATACTCGCGCTCGATGCCCCCGTCCGGCTTCAGCTCCGGCTGGCCCTTGTCAGTATACTTCCATTTCCACACGCCGTCGATATTAACCGATACCGTGACCCGGTCCATCTTCGGCGAGCTGGCCTCGCTGATATTCCGGCGGTTCAAGGCCTCGTTCTCGATGACGTAGGTCTCGGTGGCGCTACCGACCATATTCTGCAGGTCTTTATAGGCCGGGGCCGTCTGCCCCTCCATACCGGCCGGGCCTTCCGGGTTGAAGCCGGTGCCCTGGTACTCGTAGGTCCTGCGCTCGGTGGACAGGCGTACGCTCGGCCTGATGTCCGAGTCGTCGTAGGGCGTGAGGGGGTTATCCGGCTTCAGGGTGAAGGGGAAGTGCTCCACCGTCTCCACGGCCTTCTTGCTCATGTCCATGTCGATCTTGATGTTGAGGTCGCGCACGCGGTCGGCGGTGTAGATCTGCTGCAGGGCCTTCAAGACCTGGGCGCGGTAGTAGGCCTCCTGGCGCTGTATGAGCTGCTGCTCGCGCTTGGTGAGCTCCAGGCGATCGAGGTCGGCCAAGCCCGCGAAATCGTTGAGCACGATGCCGTTCTGGTCGGTGATGACGATGTTCTCGTCCGACAGGCCCGCGACGGCGAACTTGATGAGCCTTTGTATGCCCTCGAGCTGCTTGCGGTTGGTCGCCAGGTCCGAGCCCGGGCGAGGATAGAGTATGACCGAGGCGCTCACCGGCTTCTGCTCCTGGGCGAAGAGCTTGTCCTCGGGGAGCTCGATGATGACGTTGGCCTTGTCCACCGCGTCGATGGACTCGATGTGCCGCGTGAGCTCCTGGGTGATGGCCCTGCGGAGGTTCACGTTGCGCTCGAAGTCGGTCACCGTGAAGCGGTCGATCATGAAGACGTCCCAGAGGCTGGCGCCCTTGGGTATGAGGTCCTCGCGGATGAGGAGCGAGACCGCCCGTTGCCTGACGGCTTGGTCGGCCACCCAGATGACGTTCCCCTCCGAGACCGTGAACTCGATGCCCTCGGAATCCAGGCGGTTGGTGATGCTGGTGAGCTCCTCGGCGCTCTGGACGGGCGTATTGATGAGCCTGACCTGCGTCGGCGCGCCCGAGACGGTGAAGAGCAGCGCGATACCGACGACCGCGGCCAAGACCACGCCGATCAGTATCAGCTTCTGCGGCAGGCCCCAGGACGACCAGAGCCCCTTCATGCGTTCGATAGATTTCTTAAGCCACTCGTTCATATTCCCCCTCCCAGAAGAATGAACGATAGGGACGCCCTTTCGGGCGCTATCCTACCCCCATTAGCGCGTATTGATGAGATCTCTCCAGGCCCGCACCACGCGGTCCAGGACGGTCCTCGTAATATTAAGCGACATATTGGCCTTGGCCATGGCGATGGTCACGTCGTGGGCCTCGATGGCGTCCGGGTCTATCATGAAGGTCTCGATGGCTCCCGACGCGTCCAGCTGGTCGCGGTTGACGCCGTCTAAGGCCTTGAGCAGCTCGCTTTGGAAGCCGCCGGAGGCTTCCGCCCCCTCGGCCTCGTCCATGCCGGCCGTCGTCAGGCTCCCGCTCGGGACGAGCTTGGCTAGGCTCCGGGCCGTGGTGGAGCGCTCTACCAGGGCGTTCGCGGAGAAGGAACCCGTCGCTACCGAACCGAAGGTGATGGCCATGTCGCTTACCTACCTATCTCAAGGGCCTTCATGAACATGCCCTTGGCTCCGTTGACGATGGCCGCGTTGGCCTCGTAGGCCCTCGAGGCGGCGATGAGATCGACCATCTCCGTTACGATATTGACGTTCGGATACTCGACGTAGTCCTTCATCGGCCCCGTCTTGATGGCGTCCGGATGGGTCGGGTCGTAGACGAAGCGCGAGGCGGTGCTCGTATCCTTCTGGATCTCGCTCACCCGCACGCCGTTGCCCGCCCCGCCGTCCCACTGATCCGGCAGGAAGGGCAGCCTGAAGTAGGGGCTATCCGCGATGGGCTCGAGCACCACGCGGGAGCGCTTGAAGGCGCCGCCCTCGGGCGTACGCGTCGTCTGCGCGTTGGCTATGTTGTCGGCTATGACGTCCTGCCTGAGGCGCTCGGCCGTCATGCCGGTGCTGGCGATATTTATCGCGGTAAACATGCCCATCTGGCTCTCCTATTCCCTTACCTAAGGACCTGGCTGACCTGGTTGAACTCGTACGCCGCCGCCTGGGTCATCAGGGTATAGCGCAGCTGGTTAAGGAGGGACTGGTTGAACTCCTCCTCGGCGTTGACGTTGTTGCCGTTGTTTTTCTCGGTGGACAGGTAGTCGAGCACCCGCCTGGGCTCGACGCTGCGCCAGTCGACGGGCCTATAGTTCGAGCGATGGCGCGGGTCGGCGGTCTGCAGCTCCACGCGCGGCCGCGCGCCCTCGCTATCTATGGCGCGCTTCAAGAACGACTCGAAATTGATCTCGGAGCGCTTGAAATTCGGGACGTCGGCGTTGGCGATATTATTGGCTATCACCGAGTGCCTGAGCGTCGACACGTCCATGCCGCGCTCGAGGAGCCCGATAGACCTGCCGAACGTCGTATTCTCGAACATCCAATCCTCCTTAGGGCCCCTCCGCGGACGCCCTCAACTTCAAGTATCGGCCCCTATGACGCCGGCCTACAGGATGAACTTAGCCAGGTCCTCGCTCTCGAAGACGCCCTTGAAGCGGCCTTCGACGAAGTCGGCCGTGACGCGGACGGCGTCGCCGCGGCGCTCCGGCGCGTCGAAGGACAGCTCCTCTAAGAGGCGCTCCATGACCGTGTGCAGGCGGCGGGCGCCGATGTTCTCGGTGCGCGCGTTCGCCTTCTCCGCGATCGAGGCCAGCCGACCGACGGCCTCGTCGTCGAAGGCCAGCTCGACGCCCTCGGTCCCCAGGAGCTGGACATACTGCTTGACGAGGGCGTTCTCCGGTTCGGTCAGGATGCGCCTGAAGTCGGCCGCCGACAGCGCCTCCAGCTCTACGCGGATGGGGAAGCGCCCCTGCAGCTCGGGTATCAGGTCCGTGGGCTTGGAGACGTTGAAGGCGCCGGCGGCGATGAACAGGACGTGGGTCGTGTCGACGACGCCGTACTTCGTGCTCACCTTGCTGCCCTCCACGATGGGCAGGATGTCGCGCTGCACGCCCTCGCGCGAGACGTCGACGCCGCCGCCCTTGCCCTCCCGGGTGGCTATCTTGTCGATCTCGTCGATGAAGACGATGCCGGACTGCTCCACCCGCTCGCGGGCTAGGGCCATGGCCTTGTCCTTGTCCACGAGGCGCTCTGACTCCTCCTCGAGGAGTATGCGCCTGGCGTCCTTGATCTTCGCGAGGCGCTTCTTCTTCTTGCCGCCGAAGAGGCCGGCGAGGCCTGAGAAGGCGTTCTCCAGCTCCTCCATCTGCTGGCCGGCGAAGATCTCGATGGCGGGGCCGGCCTGGGCGTTCACCTGCACCTCCACCTCGCGCTCCTCGAGCTTGCCCTCGCGGAGCATGGCCCTAAAGCGCTCGCGCGTCTCTGCCGCGGCGCCGGGCATGGGCGGCGGCACGACGAGGCCGGCCGCCGCCGCTCCCTCGGGCGCGGCGGGCGGGTTGATGCCTGGCAGGAGGAGGTCTAGGAGCCTATCCTCGACGCGGCGCTCGGCGTCGTCCTTGACCGCCTGGGCCAGCTCCTCCATGACCATGCGGTAGCCGGCTGCCATAAGGTCGCGGATCATGGACTCCACGTCGCGGC
>CALKWG010000053.1 GCA_938004315.1 uncultured Spirochaetaceae bacterium | reverse complement strand
GCAAGACCGAGAAGGGCGCGCTCTTCCTCGACCCGTCCATCACGAGCCCCTACGATTTCTTCCAGTACTGGCGCAACGTGACCGACCAGGACGTCCTGCGCTTCCTCCTCATGTTCACCTTCCTGCCCGCCGACGAGTGCCGAGCCCTGGTCGCGCCCGGCAAGAACGTGAACGATGCCAAGGAGCGCCTGGCCTACGAGATCACCGCGCTGATCCACGGCGCGGCCGAGGCCGACAAGGCCCTGGCCGGCGCCAAGGCGGCCTTCGGCGGGGGCGGCGATAAGAGCGCCATGCCCACGGCCAAGCTCGACCGCGCCCGCTTCGAGGCCGGCTACCCGGTCCTGGACCTCTTCGTAGACGCGGGCCTGGCGCCCTCCAAGAGCGAGGCCAGGCGCCTGGTTCAGCAGGGCGGCGCCGTCGTGGGGGACGCGACCTGGACCGACGAAAAGGCTCCGGTGGGCCTTGAGCTCCTGGACGCCGAGGGCGAGCTCGTCCTTCGCGCTGGTAAGAAGCGCTTCGTCAGGGTCGTGATCTCATGATACGCAAGGGGCGCGCCCTCTTCATAGGCGGCACGGGGAACCTCTCCTACGATTGCTCGCTACGCGCCCTAGAGGAAGGCTGGGAGCTCTGGCATTTAAACCGCGGCTCGGGCGTGCGCGCCGTGCCCGGGGCGCGGGTGCTCAGGGCGGACGCCCGCGACGAGGCCCTGCTTAAGTCGGTGATCGGCTCCGGGGATTGGGACGTCGTCGTCGACTTCATCAGCTACGACCCCGAGCAGACCGAACGCGCTAGGCGGGTCTTCGAGGGCCGGACCGGTCAGTACGTCTTCATCTCGAGCGCCTCCTGCTACCATAAGCCGCCCTTGGGCGGGCCGATCGGCGAGAGCACGCCGCTTTCCAACCCGTACTGGGAGTACTCCCGGTTGAAGATCGCCTCGGAAGCCTACCTCCGCGGCGCGATGCAGGAGGGCTTCCCGGTCACGATCGTGCGGCCGAGCCACACCTACGGCGCGACCTGGATTCCCTCGCTCTTCGGCTCCGCGGATTATACGACGGCCGCCCGTATGCTGGCCGGCAAGGAGATCCTGGTCTACGACGACGGCGCGGCCCGCTGGACCCTGACCCACGCCAAGGATTTCGCCCTCGGGCTCGCCGGCCTCATGGGTAACCGCCGGGCCCTTGGCCTAGCAGTCAACGTGATGGGTAGCGAGGCGCCGACTTGGAACGAGATCTACGGGACTCTCGCGGAGCTCCTCGGCGTCGAAGCTCGCCTGGCTTACGCGCCGCGCGACTTCATCGCGGCCCGAGATCCGGGCTTCGCCGAGCGGCTCATGGGCGACAAGGGCTACGATACCGTCTTCGACACGACGCTCCTACGGGATTTGGTGCCCGGCTTTATGCAATCGCTCAGCCTGCGCGACGGCCTTCGCGAGTCGCTCATGTGGTACGCCGGTCGTCCCGAACGTTGCGCGGCCGACCCCGCCCTGGAGCGCCGCATGGACGCCGTCATCGAAGCCTGGCGCGCAAGCCGACCCGGCGCCTAGCAGGCTGCTGACAAGCATCGAGTTTGGCATCACCCTGCTAGTCGTCCACGCCGAAGACGAGGCTGAACGCGGCCCCTCCGTCGTTGCGCCAGCTCAAGCTCCCGTCGAGCTGCTCGGCCAGGGCCGAGGCGAGCTGGAGCCCCAGGCCTCCCGACGAGCTCGGATCGAAGCCCTCGGGCAGGCCCGGCCCGTCGTCGCGTACCGTGAGCTCGGCCCGGCCGTCGCCGCGGCGCTTGAGCCGTAGCCCTATCGTGCCGGCGCGCCCGCCGACCGACGCGTGCTTATAGGCGTTGCCCACGAGCTCGTTCAAAAGGAGCCCGAAGGGTATGGCCCTCTCCAGCCTCAGGCTTAGGTAGTCGGCTTCGAACTCCAGCCTTAAGGCGCTCGAATCGCCGCGATAGGCCTTGATGAGGGCGATCAGCTGCTCGCAGTACGAGCCGAGCTCGACGTACTCGAGGCTTTCGCCCTTATAGAGCATCTCGTGGACCAAGGACATCGCCGCGACGCGCTCCTCGAGATCCCGGCGCGCCAAGCCCGAGCCCGGGTGGGCGGAATCCTGCAACCTAATTAGGCTCAAAATGATCTGTAAATTATTTTTAACCCTGTGGTGAACCTCTTTTAAGAGGACTTCCTTCTCCCGCAGCGACGACGATAGCCGTTCGGCGTCCTCCATAAGGCGCCGGTCGCGCTCCTGTATGGATTCGGCCATCGCGTCGAGGGCGGCGGCGATGCGGCCCAGGTCGGAGCGCCCGTCGCCGAAGCCCAGGCGAGCGGAGAGCTCTCCCGCGCGCAGCTCGTCGGCCATGGCCGCGATGCGGTCGAGCCTCGAGCCCACGAGGGCGCTCGAGAGGCTCCCCGTTATGAGGAGCGCGACGAACGCGGCCAAGCCCAAGAGGAGCAGGTTCCTATTGGTTATGCGCCGGCTTAAGGCGGCGGGCGCGTCCTGCGGCGTCGCGTATACGACGGTCATGTAGGGCGCGTCGCCCGGTTCGAGGTAGAGCTTCCTATACCCGAAAAAGCGCCTCGAGCCGTCCGAGGCCTCGTCGCTGATGATCCCGCTTTCTTCCCCGGCGGTTATGCCCTCCCAGACGGAGGCCTTGACGGGCCATCCTACGGGGTTCGTCGGCTTCGGCGGGTAGAAATAGAGGCGGATGCCGTTGCGGTCGACGAGGCCGAGGAACGATTCGTCCGGAAGCGAGAATCCGTCGAAGAGGCCGGCGTAGGAAGAGAGCTTATAGAGCGCGTTGATCGAGCCCCGGAGCCGGCCGTCTTCGTAAAAGAGCGGATATGAGTAGGCGAACGAGGGCGTGTCGTCGACGAGGCCAATGACGTACTCGCCGGTAGAGAAGCGACCGCCGTCGAGCGCGGCCCGGACGTGGGGCCGGCTCGAGAGGTCGACGCCCGGCTTAAGGAGAGACGAGGCGACGACGACGCCCCGTGCGTCGGTCAAGGTAAAATTCAGGTATTCGGGGTTGCTCTTGTGGGCTGCGGCCAAAAGCTCATGCATCACGTCCGGATCGTCGCCGTAGAAGGCGGGCATGGCGACCAGGGTGGCCATGACCTGCCGCGTGCTCTCGGTGATGCGCGTCTGTATCTCGGCGAAGGCGGCGGCTTGCTTCATGGTCTCGGCCCGGGCGAGCTCGGACATGGCGGCGGCGTATTCGGCGCCGGTGGCGAAGATGATAACGGCCGCCGGGATGAGGGCGGCCATGACCACGAAGAGCATGGCGCTCCGGATGGAGACGAAGGGGTTCAGGCTCGGCCGACGGCGCTTCGTAGGCGGCTCCATAATTAAAGGATCATGGAGTCTAGTATACCGCGCCTTCGCCGGCCGCGCAAACGGGGCGGCCCCCCCGGCCGCCGACCTTCGTCTCGGCCGCCGTTCGGCTCGGCCGCCCGCGGCGCTTAAATTTCCGCTATGACGTGACCGTGGTACAGCTCGTCGCGCAGCGCCTTGACCTGCTCGTCCTTTAGGTATTCGTCGAAGCTCATCATGCGGTCGATGACGCCGCCTGGGCAGAGCTCGACGATACGGTTGGCGATGGAGTTTACGAACTCGTGGTCGTGGCTGGTGAAGAGCACGACGCCGGGGAATTCGATGAGGCCGTTGTTGAGCGCGGTGATCGCCTCCAGGTCCAGGTGGTTGGTCGGCTCGTCCAGGATGAGGCAGTTGGCGCTCTCGAGCATCATGCGCGACAGCTGGCAGCGGACCTTCTCGCCGCCGGAGAGCACGCGCACGGGCTTCAGGGCCTCGTCGCCGGAGAAGAGCATGCGGCCCAGGAAGGAGCGGATGTAGGTTTCGTCGTCGCTATTAGTATAGCGCTTGAGCCAGTCCACGATGGAGTCGTCCGAATCGAAGAGCGCGGCGTTCTCCTTGGCGAAGTACGAGACGCTCATGGTCTGGCCCCAGTAGAACTCGCCCTCGTAGGCCTTATCGATCCCGGCCAGGACGTCGAAGAGCGCGCTTTTAGCCAAGTGTTCGCGGCCGACGAAGGCCACCTTGTCGTCTTTGTTGAAGACGAGGTCGAGGCCGTCGAAGAGCGGCTTGCCGTCGGCGGCTTTCGAGAGCTTCTGCAGGCGCAGGACGTTGTTACCCGGCTCGCGCTCGGGCTTGAAGCCCACCCAGGGGAAGCGGCGGCTGGTGGGCTGCAGGTCCTCGACCTCCAGCTTCTCCAGCACCTTCTTGCGGCTCGTCGCCTGGCGGCTCTTGGCGGCGTTGCTGGCGAAGCGCTGGATAAATTCCTTAAGGTCCTTAACCTTCTCGTCGCGCCGCTTCTTCTCGTCCTTCATCTGCTGCTGAAGCATGCGGCTTACGCGGTACCAGAAGTCGTAGTTGCCCGGGTACATGCGGATCTGGCCGAAATCGATGTCGCAGACGTGGGTACAGACTGCGTTCAGGAAGTGGCGGTCGTGGGACACCACGATGACCACGTTGGGGAAATCCATGAGGAAGTCTTCGAGCCAGGCGATGCTGTCCAGGTCCAGGCCGTTGGTCGGCTCGTCAAGGAGCAGGATGTCGGGGCTGCCGAAGAGAGCCTGGGCCAAGAGCACGCGGACCTTCACCGACTCAGGCACCTCCCGCATGAGCTTCTCATGGTCGGCTTCGTCGACGCCGAGCCCCGACAGCAGGATGGACGCCTGGGCCTCGGCTTCCCAGCCGCCGAGCTCGGCGAATTCGCCCTCGAGCTCGGAGACGCGCATGCCGTCCTCCTCGGAGAAGTC
>CALKWG010000052.1 GCA_938004315.1 uncultured Spirochaetaceae bacterium | reverse complement strand
TATCGGGCAGCTTTCGGGCGTAGCATTCGAAGGTGTCGCCTAAGCCCCTGAGCCTCGACCAGAGCCCGACGGCTTTGTAGAGCGGGTTCGAAGGCTTATCAGGGACGCCGCGGAAGCGCTCCGGGTGATGCCCGGTGACGCGTATCCGTTCTAGCGCGAAACCCCAACGCTTGAGAATACCCGCCGTGAGCTTCGGGTCCCAGACCGTAAAATGGTCATCGGGCGAGCGCTCATAGAACGAAGCGGGCCTACTATGCGCCGAGACGCCAGAGGCCGACGGGGTCGAGAAGGCGAAGACGCCGCCGTCGCGTAGGAGCGCCCGGGCACGCCGTAAGACCCGTCCGAGCTCGTCGAAATGCTCGAGTACGTACCACATGGTCAGGCAGTCGAGGTCCCGCGGGTAGTAGCCGTCGCCGGCGGCGGCGGAAAAATCGGCGCTGAAAGCCGGGATATGGAGCTCGCCCTTAACATACTCGACCGCGGCGTCGGAGAGGTCCGAGCCCACGACCTCCCAGCCGCGCGCTTGGGCCTCCAGAAGGAAGGCGCCGTAGGCGCAGCCGACGTCCAGGACGCGAGGCGACGGAGCGCGGCGCTCGTCCGCCCGGCCGGCATCCCTCCCCCCCGCGCTCCTGCCGAGCGCGGCCTCGATTAGCGTAAGCCGCGAGGCGGCCATGGCCCTGAGCTTAGGCATGTCCTCGAGGTAGCTCCGCCCATATTGTTTTTTATAGTCTTCGAAGAAGTACGCGTCCTTGCGGTACGGGTCCTCGCGCTCCTTGAAATAGGCCATGTGCGTCATGCCGCAGCGCTCGCAGCGGCGGTAGCTCTTCCGTTCGCATCGATACATCGCCTTGGAGAAGCCGTAGCCGCATACGGGGCAGCTCCCGGCGTGGCGGGGCGCCAGGGCGCTTAGTTGAGCGCCGAGGTCTCGGCAGGATTTCGGCGCGGCCGCCGCGGCCTTGGCGCAGAGCGTCGGTAACTCCGCGACGGCCCGGGCTATGCGCGCGCCGAGCGTCCGCGCGTCCCCCAGGCCTAAACCCAGGCTCTCGAAGCCCGCCGCGCGAGCCAGGCCCTCGTGCTCCTCGCTCGGGCTGGCTAGGAGTACGGCGCAGCCGGCCCAGGCGGCCTCGAAGGCGGTAAGGCCGAATTGGGTGACGACCAAGTCGTAGCCGGCCAATCGCTCCTTGAGGTTCTGGACCGGCCCGACGAAGCGCAGCCCTAAGAGGCCGCCCCTATCGCTCTCGCCCGAGAGCGGGCCGCAGACGGCTGTAATAGCCTCCGCCGGCAGCGCGCCCGACTCGATGGCGGCGCGGCAGAAGGCGGCCGTCAAGCCGGCCCCGTCCTCGCCGCCGAAGCTGACGAGCACGCGCGACGGCGCCGAGGGCGGCTCGGCTCGCCGATTCTTCGGAAGGTCCAGGAAACCCGCGTCGGACAGGTTGGCCGCGAGCTCGCCTAAGCCTTCGACGGCGCCGTCGGCGCGCGGCAGGGCGTCTATGACGTAAGGCATGTAGGCGCGCGCCGGGCCGCCTTCGTCCAAGCCGACGACGACGCCGTAGTCCGCCCAGCGCAGATAGTCGTCGACGCTCGTCGATCGCCGATCCAAGACGACGAGCCTGAAGCGCTCGCCGTTCAGGGCCGAAACGACGCGGACGCCGCTGAGCTCGTTACCGTACGAGAGCTGCAGCTCCGCCAGGGGGCGCTCGCCATCGCCGGGGCGCTCGGCCAGGTACAGGGCCGCCGAGCTCCCCAGGCGCTTAGCCAGGCCGATGCAGCGGCTTACGTGGCCGCTACCGTTGCCGCGCGCCACCGAGGGTACGAAGAGTATCGAGCTCACCCTAGCCGCCTTTCATGCCCGCCGCCCGATCGCCCGCGTAGCCAATCGAGGAGCTCAGCGTCCGCGGGGTCGGGGCCGAGCTCGGCGACGATCCGTCGGACGCGTTCGTAATCCTCCGCCGTATCGACGGTCAGGCGCCCTTCGGGTAAGCGCCATGCCGGCGGGCAGGCGGGCCGGTCGACGGAGAAGAGTTCGGGATGGTTATACAGGTAGGGGCAGACGTGCTCGCGCTCGGCGCTTAGGGAGGCTTCCCGCTCCGCCCGGTAGAGAGCCGAGGCCCTGACGAGCTCGACGCCCATGCCCGTCGGCATGCCAACATAGCCGGAGTAATCGGCGCGGCCCGCGACGAAGCGTTCGGCAAGCATCGCGCCAAGCTCATATGATGTGAATGGATTATCACCCGTGGCACGAATGGCGATATCGGCGCCGTAGGCGCGCGATGCGCCGGCGAAGCGGGCCAGGACGTCGTCCTTCGGGCCGGCGTAGGCCTGAAAGCCCCGGGCCGCCGCGAGGGACCCGAGCTCGGCCGCGCCGTCGGCGTCGCTGGCCAGGACGTAGGCGTCGGCGGGGATGCGCCGTAGGCGCCGCATGACCGCGCCGGCGAGGATATCGTCGCCCAAGGGCAATAGGGCCTTGCGCGGCAGCCTCGTCGAATCGAGGCGCATCTGGACGATGAGGACGATGCGTATAGCCATGGCTTAGTCCATCGGGTCCCAGAGGTCGAGGAGGCGCCTCGCGTCATCCTTGAACCTGAAGGCGTTGGTGCGCACCCAGCTCGCCGCCGCCCTGAACTCGCGATAGGCGCGAAGCGGCCCCAAGCCCGATCGGAACAGGAAGGGCAGGAAGCGGGCGCCGGGTAGGGTCGCGGCGTCCGATTCCAGCCGGGGCGCGAGGTTCTTGAGCCAGAAACGGGCGTAATGCTCGTCGGGCGTGGTATCGAGCGGAGGCAGTAGCCCCTGATAATTCAGCTTGAGCGCCTGTGCGCACAGCGCTCGTTCGCCCCAGAGCCAGAGGCGCATGCCGAAGTCCAAGCGCTGCCAATAGGGATTGGCGATGGTCCAATCGAAGCCGCCGAGCATGACGAAGCGCTCGCGCGCGTAGATGCCGCAGAGGTCGTACGGATAGAGCGTCTTCTCGAGATCCTTGCCCGGCGGCAGGGGCACGACGGTCAGCCCCTGCCCCGCGGCGGCCGGATGCATGACGGCGGGCACCGCCTGGCCGTCGGCGGCGAAGAGCGAGGGCGCGAGGCAGGCCGCATCTAGTTCCTGGACGCGGTCGAAGAAGCGGCTGGAGAGCGCGCTCGTGGCCAGGCGCTGGTCGTTCCATAGGACGAAGACATAGGGCGAGGTCGATTCGCGCATGCCGACGTTGAGCTGCTCGCCCAGGTTGAGCTCCTCGCGGAAGACGACGATGCGTAGCTGCGGGAAACGGCCCAGGAGCCCCTCGAGCTCGGGCGACTCGGCGCCGGTCTCGAGGCTCACGATGGATTCGAAGCCTATGTCGGCCAGCTCTTCTAACAGCTTGGCGCGGAAGAGGCGCGGGCCGCGATTCAAGAGCAGGACCGAGACCGGGAAGCCGCCCTGTCGGGGCCTGGCGCCGCCTAAGACCGTGTAGGTCGGCTTCCTGGCGTCAAGCGTTAAAGGTATGGTATTCATCGCAACGCTCGCAGCAATCCGGATAGGCCCCTTCGGCGTGCCTTCGATACCACGCGCCCATCGCGTCCCAGGCTGCGCGCAGCCCCCCGGGGCCGAAGGCGTTCCCGAAGACCTGGGCGTAAGCCAGCGGGGCGTTCGCCGACGCGTCGCCTACCGACAGGGCCGACGGAAGGAGGCAGTGCTTGCAGGCAGGAACCGAGCCGTCCAGGAGCACCGCCAGATCCCTGGCCAAATGGCGGCAGGGGAATCGCTCCAGGGGCGACAGGTCGGCTACCGAAAGGTCCGGTAAGGCGCCTGAGAAGGAATCGTACTTCTGGATGATGACTTTCTCGATATCCTTCTTCCATCCTCTATAGAAACCCTCGAGGCGCTCTTCGTTACCGCGCATCCGGACGGCCTGGGCGTTTACCTGCCCGGGCGCGAGCGCGGCCAAAGAGCGGGTAAAAGCCTCCGCCTCCGCGCGGCCATCGCCGCGGAGCGCTCGATATCCCTCGTCGTCTAGGTCGTCCAGGGAGACGATCCAGTGGACGCGGCCGCCGCCCATGGCGGCGACGGCTTGGGCGACGCCGGGCTTCCAGCCTATGCCGCTCGTCTCGACGATCAGGCTGAAGCGCTGGCGCTTCAAGACCGACTCGGCCAGGGCCTTGAAGTCGGGATGCAGGGCGGGCTCGCCCCAGAGCGAGAGGTCGACGACGAGGTCGTCGCAGAGCGCCTGGGCCTCGGCCATCAGCGCTTCGAAGCGCTCCGGCGGCATGAAGCCCGCCTTGCCGCGCGGATCGCCGGCCATACGCGGATAGGGGCAGTATGAGCAGGCCTGCGGACAGCCCTCGACCACCTGTACCCAGAGGAAAGCCGGGACGGTCCGGAGGAGTTCCGCTCGCTCTGGAACGATGCGGACGGCGTCCTCGGCCGAGCGGCAGCCTTCGGCGAAGAGCGCTTCGGCGGCCAAAAAGTTGCGCTTCGTATCGCAAACGGGCGAGAGCCGATAGGAGCGTAGATCGAGCGGCGATAGCTCGGTCTCGATGTCGTACGAGTTTATATCCTTTTGAATGACCGCGAAGAGACCGTCGCGTTCGGCCGGCGTATCATAACGGCCGGCGAGCTCGGCCAGGTTCGGCAGGACTCGCGCGGACAAGATCTCCGGCGCGAAGCCGACCGGGTAGCCGTCGGCATAGGTATACTCGGCGCGATATTTACGGTGGAGCGCTATGAGGCGCTCAGCCAAGTCTTTATCCAGGAAGGGTGAGTCGCCGTGGGCGTAGACGACGAGCTCGGCGCCGGCGCGGGCCGACGCGAACGAGGCCAGGGCGTCGAGCACGGCCTTCATCGTCGCGCCAGATCGGAAGAGCACACGTCTGAACTCCAGTCACCGAATACGA
>CALKWG010000051.1 GCA_938004315.1 uncultured Spirochaetaceae bacterium | reverse complement strand
AGTGCTCGGCCCCCTGGTGGCCGCGGGCCTCGCGGCCTTCCTGGCCCTCGTCATCGCCCTGGTCGACCGCGTCGTCAACGACTACGGCGAGGTGACCATCGACATCAACGGCGGCAAGCGCCTTTACAAGGTGCGCGGCGGCTCCCCGCTCCTGGGCACCTTGGCCGGCGAGGGCCTCTTCGTGCCGTCCGCCTGCGGGGGCCGCGGCTCCTGCGGCGCCTGCAAGGTCAAGGTCCTGTCGGACGTCGGCCCCCACCTGCCCACGGAGCTGCCCTACCTGAGCCCCCAGGAGCAGGCGCAGAACGTCCGGCTCTCCTGCCAAGTCAAGCTGAAGAAAGACATCGCCATCGAGCTCCCCGAGGAGCTCTTCAGCGTCAAGAAGTTCAAGGCCACCGTCGAGAGCATGCGCGACCTGACCTACGACATCAAGGAAGTGCTCTTCAGGCTGGACGAGCCCTCGGCCATCGAGTTCGTGAGCGGCCAGTACGTGCAGATCGTCATCCCGCCCTACGGCGACATAGCGGAGAGCGTGCAGCGCGCCTACTCCATGTCGTCGCGGCCCGCCGATACCGGGCACGTGGAGCTGCTTATACGCCTGGTACCCGGCGGCATAGCGACCACCTACGTGCACAAGCACCTCAAGGAAGGCCAGAAAATGGAGCTCGTGGGCCCCTTCGGCGACTTCCACGTGCGCGACACCCCGGCGGCCATGGTCTGCGTGGCCGGCGGCTCGGGCATGGCCCCCTTTAAGGCGATGTTCTACGACATGCGCGAGCGGAACGCCTTCCCCGAGAAGGACATCTGGTACTTCTTCGGCGCGCGCACCACCCGCGACATGTTCTACCTGGACGAGCTCCGCGCCCTCGAGAAGGAGTGGCCGCGCTTCCATTTCGTCCCCGCCCTCTCTGAGCCCAAGCCCGAGGAGAATTGGCAGGGCGATACGGGCCTTATTACCGACGTCTTAGACCGCTATATCAAGGATACGATAGGCAAGGACAAGGGGCTCGAGGGCTATCTCTGCGGCAGCCCGGGCATGATCAACGCCTGTATCAACGTGATGACCAAGAACGGCATACCAGAGCCCCAGATCTATTTCGACAAATTCGCCTAGAACGTAGCGCCAGGAGGGAAGCTATGAAGAATACCGAAGCCCAAAAGAACGCCCTGGAGCGCATGAGACCCGGCCATATCACCGCCCAGGGCTTCCTGGGGCCCGATACCCGGAGCCTGGCGGACATCATCGAGGCCGACGAGGAGGAGCTCCGGCGCCTGGGCGTCGACCCCGAGGAGGCGGCCGCCTACCTTGAGCGTCTGCGCGACGAGGGCCAGAAGGGCCTGGGCGAGCCCATAGGCGTCGACGGCCGCTGGGTGGTGACCACCGGCGACGCGCGCGGCATGCTGCCCTGCCCCTGGAGCGACGGGCTCTACCATAAGAACTCCATACGGATTCAAGAGGAGGATGGGTCGCTCGTGCTGATCTACAGCGACCTCTCGATACACCTTCTTCGTGTTCACCATTTCCTGCAGGGCAAGGGGAGCGCGTTCAGGCTGGAGCCGGCTACGCTGGCCAAGCTCCTCTCGGCCCGCTAGGCGGGCGCGCGGGCGGATGGCGAAAGACTTGAGCCGGGGGCTGAAGGCGGCCGCGCAGCGGGCGCTCTTCAGCCTCGAGCAATTCGGCCGGCACGAGATGGCCAACCACGCGGCCGCCGGCGCGTACGCGTTCCTCCTGTCGGCCCTGCCCGCCCTGCTCGTCGTTTTGTACTTAGGCTCGTTCATCTCCCGCGCCCTGGCCCCGGGTTCGCCCGGGGCCTTGCCTTTCATCCTGCCGGCGCTGGACGCGTTCGGGGCGCGGGAGATCCTCGGCCCCGTGCTCGAGCGGCCCATCGGGGGCCTGGCCGGCGCCTTCGGCCTGGTGAACCTGATCTGGGCCGCCAGGCTCTTCGTCGTCTCGATACAGCGCGGCATACGCGTCATCCACGCCGGAAGCGCGTCGATGAACCCGGTGCGCGAGAACGCGCTCACCTTCGCCGTCGAGCTCATCGCTATCACCGCGGCGGTGCTGCTCCTGGCCCTCGCCCAGATAGGCAGGAGCCTCATAGGGGCCTTAGGCTGGCAGCCGGCCAGGGCCGCCTTGGGCCTCCTCGCCGGCCTCGGCCTCAGGGCCCTGCCCTTAGCCGTGTTTTGGCTCTTCGTATTCCTTACCTACCTGGGCGTGCCGCCCAAGCGTCCGAGCACGAAGCACGCCCTTATCTCCTCGGCGCTCTGCGTGGTCTTCTACCTGGGCTTAAGCTCGCTCTTAGGACTCTTCTTATCGGGCGAGCGCTACGGGCTCCTGTACGGCATCTTGGGAAGCCTTATCGCGGGGCTCATCAAAGTCTATTTCTTCTTCTGGCTGTACTTCTTCTTCGCCGAGCTCTGCTTCACGATGGAGCGCTACGACTCGCTCCTCTTCGCCCGCTTCCACGCCGTGGATACCGCCGACAAGGCTCCCGGAGCCATAGAGCGGAGGCTCTTCGCCCAGCCTCAGCGGCTCTTTAAGCGCTACGCCCGCGATTACGCCGACGGCGAGGCCGTCTTCGGCCGCGGCGAAGGCGGCGACGACGCCTTCTATCTGTACAAAGGGCGCGTCGGCGTCTACCTCGAGGACCCGGCTAACGGGGCGGAGCCGGCCGCCTTCATCGAGGAAGGCCAGTTCTTCGGCGAGATGGCTTCCGTGCTCAAGGAGCCCCGTTCGGCGTGGACGGTCGCCGCCGAGACCTGCACCGTCTTCAGGCTACCCGCGGCCCTGTTCCAGAGCGTGCTCCGGGCGGATTCGGCGGCGGCCATGAAGCTGGTCGGCTCCATGGCCGCGCGCTTGGCGGCCAATAACGAGCGGGATCGGGCGGAACCGTGAGGATCGTGGCGGTCTCGGACACCCACGGCGACCCGCGCGGCCTCGTGGCGGTGCTCGCTAAGCTCGGCGCCTCCGCGCAGATGATCGTGCACCTCGGCGACGGGGCGGACGACCTGGAGGCGGCCAGGCGCTACGGCTCCATCATGCCGCCCTGCCAGGCCGTCTGCGGCAACATGGACGAGGCGGGCGCCCACCCGCTATTGCGCCAGGTCTGGGCCTACGACCGTAAACTGCTCCTGGCGCACGGCCACCGCTACCTTACGGGCGATTCATACGCCCCCATGGTCGCCGCGGCCAAGCGCGAGGGGGCGGAAGCCTTCCTCTTCGGCCACACCCATCTGCCGTTCTGGGAGGAGATACAGGGCGTCCTCCTCATCAACCCCGGCAGCCTCTCCAAGCCGCGGGGATCATACGGGCCGAGCTTCGCCGTCTTAGAGATCCCCCCCTCGGGCATGGGACCCATCGAGGTGAAGATGTACGAGCTTTCAGGCGGTCTCTCGCGGCCGCGCTTTCGGAGCATACGGCCGTGAAAGCCGACAAGCGCACCCGGGCGCGCGGCCTCATCCTCGTCGGCGCGGGCGCCGCGCTCGTCGTCGCGGCGCTGGGCTTTACCCTAGGCGCAGGGCTCTTTAAGCCCGGCGGGCCCTTCGGCGGGCCGGCCCCGGCCGAGGTGCAGCGTTCGTTCAACTCGTACCTCTCCGCGCTCTCGGAGGCCGGCTACCTCGTCCTCGTGGAGGCGCAGCATGAGCTGGTCCTGCGCGACCAGGTGGCCGGCCGGCTCTTCGGCGACTCGGCCGTCGGCCGGTTCCTCAACCTGCGCTCGGACGCCGTCATCGAGCTTTCCGCCTATGCCGACCTGTTCTTCTGCGTCGACCTTCGCGCGCCCTGGTCGGCCCGCTACGACCTGAAGGGAGGCGGGAAGCTATCGCTGGCAATGCCGCCTTTGGGCTTCCTGCCCCCCGCGCTTCGTAGCGACAGCGTCCGCGCCCGCGCGGCCGAGCGCTCTATCTTCTTGAACGAGAAGGAGCTCATCGACGCGGCCAAGGCGGCCCTGTCGACGCGCTTCGTGGAAGCGGCGACCGCGCTCTGCGAAGACGAGGCGATACGGTCCAAGGCGGCCGACGCGCTCCGCTCGCTCGCGGCGGAATTCGCCAAGAAAGCCGGCGTTAAGCTGGCCTCGGTGGACCTGGCCTTCGCGCCGGCGGATCGTTAGCGTGGACGCCGCCGCTACGCACGAGGCGCGCCCCGGAGGCCCGGCGATCATCCTCGCGTCGGCCGGGCGGGGCGCCGGCAAATCGACCGCCTTCGCGATCGCGGCGGCCAGGGCGACCGAGCTCGGCTGGGAGCCGCGCGGGATCGTCTGCCCGGGCGTCTACCGCGACGGCCTCAAGGCGGCCGTGCTTTGCCGCATCTTGATCCCCGACGGTAGCGCGGGCGAGGCCTGGGAACTGGCCCGGTGCTTGCCTGATTACGACTCGGCCGGCGCCGCCGCGGCGCCTAGCCCCGGTCCGGGCTCGCCGGGCGGACCTCGGCCCGTCATGCTGGACGCGGGGCGCTTCTCCTACGGCAAGTGGGAATTTTCGCTCGACGGGCTTAGGCGGGCCGACGCCGCCTGCATCGACGCGCTGGCGGAGGCGGCGCGCGGACGGATCGTCTTCGTCGACGAGATCGGCCCCTTAGAGCTTAAGTTCGGCCTCGGGCTCGCGGGGACGCTCGCCGCCATCGACGGCCTAGCGGCAGGCGTAGAAGAGGCCCCGGCCGCTATCGTCGTGGCCGTCAGGCCGGAGCTGGCCGGAAGCCTGGCCGAGCGCTGGCCCGGATCGCGCACGGTACGCGCCGCCGCGGCGGCCATGGCGGCCGAGGGCCTAGCCGACGAGCTCGTCGCGGCCCTGCGAAACGCGCTCGGCCGCTCTCCCTAGTCGCCGACGAGGAGCCGCGAGACGGCCCGACCGTCGCTCGAGTAGCGCAGGGTCCTATTCAAGGGGTCGGTTACGCGCTCGCCGCGGTATATGAATACATAGCTATACTCGCCGGGCGGCAGGCTGAGGCTCAGCTCATATCGCCCCGGGCTCGTCTCGTTAAGCTCATGGATGAAAGGGTCCCAGCCGTTGAAGGTTCCGGCCACGCTCACGCGGTTGCCCGCCTCGCCCTCGAAGTAGAAATGGGCCCCGCCGGCGACGGCCGGATTCCAAACGCCTAGCACCGTGCGCGGCCGCGCCGGAAGCGACGCGAGGGAGAGGGCGGAGCCGGTGCGGTCGTCGCGGGCACGCGCCGGGTTGTTCGGATCGGCGCCCCAGGCCCCGTCGAAGACCAGGCGATAGGCCACCTGCGTCGCCTCGCCGTAGGGCAAGGGCAGGGCCAGGACGAAGACGCCGTAGAGGTTGCGCTCGAAGCTATGGACGGTACGCCAGCCCTCGTGCGAGAAAGCGGCGCCGACGAATCGATAGGGCCCGGCCGCGCTCAAGACGAGGAAATGCTCGACGATATGGGGCGGTTCGGGCGCGCGCAGCCCCGTCAAGTGCAGGTGCAGCCGCATGGAGCTTTGATCCATCGCCGCGGCGGGAACGGCGGCCGAGACCAGGCATAGGGCTAGGGCTAGTACGGCAAGGCGGCTTTTCATCGTTACTCCGCTCATACTATCGGCATCCGCGGCTCCGAGCTATAACCTCGGCGCGCGAAAAGGGCTACGAACGCATTACGCTATACAATCGCCGATTTAAGCCGTTAATATACGGAGAGAGACAGGGATGCCGACGCTCAAAGATATAGACGCCTTCAAAGATTCGCTCCTCAGGCTCGGCGACGAGCCGGCTACCATAGCCCGCTGGGGCGAAGCTCTCGAAGAGCCGCCGGCGCCTACCCGCGATGCGGCGGCCGTCTCCGCGGCGGACGATACAGGCGTCGAGCCAGAGCCGGCGCCAGACCTTGAACTCGGCGACGGAGCGGGCGACGATTTTACCGCGTTCCTCGACGAGCTCGCGCTCGACGAGTCCCCGCCCGCCGGCTTAGAAGCCCCCGATCCAGGGGAGCCGGAAGGCGAGCCAGGCGGGTTCGACCTTATCGATGACGGCCTTGAGGCGCCCGAGGGCTTCGGCGTCGATACTCTCGATACCCTAGATACCCTCGATACTCTCGGAGCGCCGGACGCCGAGCCCTCAATCGCCGAGCCCTCGGGCGGCGACCAGGCTTCCGTAGGCGACGACTTCGGCCTGCCTCCCGAGCTCCTGGCCGGCTTCGCCGACGAAGCGGAGGTGGCCGAGCCCGCCGACGACGAGGCCGCCGGCTTCGAGGACCTCAGCCCCGCCGACGATTTCGGCCTCCCCGAAGGCTTAGGCCGGGAGGAGGAGGCGCCCGCCGCGCTCGACGACTTCGGCCTCCCGGAGGAGCTTGGCCGGGAAGCGCCGTCAGCCGCCGCGCCCGACGATTTCGGCATCCCCGATGACGGCTCCCCGTCCGAAACTGACGGCTCGGGCGAGGTGACGGACTTCGAGCTTCCCGATTTCCAGAGCGACGGAGACGGTTTCGGGCTCGAGTCGCCCGGCGAAGCGGCCGAGCCCGAGCCATCATCCGGCGCGGACGCGTCCGGTGCGGCCGCGGCCGACGAATTCAGCCTGGGCTCGGAATCGCTCGAGGGCGATTCGTTCGACCAGTTCGACCTGGGGGGCGACGCGTCGGGCGGCTTCGGCTCCGTGCCGGAGCTCGGCGAGGACCTCTTCAAGCCAGGCCCCGGCGACGTCGACAGCGAGCTCGCCGCGCTCGACGGCGCCCTGCCCGAGGCGGATAACTTCTCGTTAGACGGCGGCTGGGGCGCCGATTTCTCCATCCCCGGCTTCGAAATGCGCGCTCCCGAGCCTAATAAGGCGGAGAAAGCGCCTTCGGCTGCGGCCGTCGCCTCGCTTGAGAACGCATTCGGCTCCGGCGCGGCGGAAGGCGCCC
>CALKWG010000050.1 GCA_938004315.1 uncultured Spirochaetaceae bacterium | reverse complement strand
AGCACCCGCACCCGCTGCGCCTTCGAGACCGCCTGCTGGGACGAGGGCGGCAACGTCACCTTCCTGACCAACAGCCAGATGGGCAAGAAGGAGTCGGTGGAGGACACCGCCAAGGTGCTCGGCCGCATGTACGACGGCATCCAGTACCGCGGCTTCTCCCAGAAGCTGGTCGAGGACCTGGCCAAGCACGCGGGCATCCCGGTGTGGAACGGCCTGACCGACGACGACCACCCCACCCAGATCCTAGCCGATCTCCTCACCATCGAGGAGCACGTGAAGAAGCCCCTGAACAAGGTGAAGATGGTCTACTGCGGCGACGCGCGCAACAACATGGGCAACGCGCTCATGATCGGATCGGCCAAGATGGGCCTACACTTCGTCGCCCTGGCTCCCAAGGAGCTCTGGCCCAACGAGGCGCTGACCGCCGAGATGAAGCAGGTCGCCGGGGCCACCGGCGGCAAGATCGAATTCTTCGATATCTCCAAGGTCGACGAGGCCCTGAAGGGCGCGGACGTGCTGTACACCGACGTCTGGGTATCGATGGGCGAGGAGGCCAAGTTCGCCGAACGTATCAAGCAGCTCAAGGCCTACCAGGTGAGCATGGACTTCATCAGGAAGACCGGCAACCCCGACTGCATCTTCCTGCACTGCCTGCCCGCCTTCCACGACCAGGAGACCGAGGTCGGCCGCCAGGTCGGCAAGGAGCACGGCGTCATGGAGCAGGAAGTGACCGACGAGGTCTTCCGCAGCCGCCACTCGGTGGTGTTCGACGAGGCGGAGAACCGCCTGCACACCATTAAGGCCGTGATGGTCGCCACCATCGGCCGGCAGTAAGCGCTCCTACATCGATACGAGGCCGCCCCGGCGACGGGGCGGTTTTTGTTTAGAAGCGTAGGGAGCAGAAGAAAGTGGCCTGCAGGTTGGCCAGCTCGACGAGGAGTTCGCCCAAGGCGGCCCGTTGCAGGACGTTGGCGAAGCCGACGCCGAAGCTCAGCCGCCTGCTCGTGAAGCCCACCTGCGCCTGGAAGCCGAAGTCGGGGACCAGGCCGAAACCGCTGAGCTCAGCCGCCGAGAAGCCGCCTACATCGGCCGAACCGGCGCCGGCGTACGAGGCGGAGAGCCCCGCGTACGCGGCCGGCGCGATATAGAACGGCCCTAGGGGCAGGACGAAGGCCAGGCCTGCAGACAGCGAGCCTTGGATGGAGCGCAGCCAGGTTATATCGTAATACTCAGTCGACAAGCCCGGACCTGCCCGGTCGAGCAGCGGCGCGTCGTTCGAGAGGCTGAAGTAGCCGACCTTGGCTACGGCGAAGGGCGTGAAGCCCAGGCGCGGGTCGGCCAGGCCGTCGCGCAGGCTGAAGTCGAAGCCCCGCCCCCAAGGAAACCAATAGGCCGAAAGGCCCGTACCCATCAGGCGCAGGGAGGGATACTCGTACGGATCATCCGGGTTCAAGCGCTCGGTACTCGACTCCTCGCTCGTCATATAGAAGCCTTCATACGCCTGGTAATAGGCTAGGAGCCCCCAATGGCGGCCGGTCCAGGAGCTATAGAGGTCGCGTATCCTCGATTCGGGGCCGAGGCCGGCGTCCGTGCGCATCGAAGCGCCGACCCTGAACGAGCCGAGCTTATAGCCTAAGCCGGCGGTCGTCGCGCCGGCATGGTTGAGGTCCAAGATCGTCTGAGGTTCGAGGAGCAAGCCGGCGTTCTTATCAAGGCTCAGCCAATTGGCGCCGCTACTTAGGTAGATGCTGATGACGTGTCGAGGCTGATCGCCCAGACGCCCGTCGTCGTCGGCCGTATCCTGGGCTGCCAGCGGCAAGGCGCAGAGGAGTAAAAGGATCGATATGCACAGGAGACGAGGCACGCCGGCTTTCACGGGCTAAACCTAGCATAAACGCTCAGAAAAAACAGCCTCCGGAAGGCGGCCTCGGAGGCGTCGACAGATCGCGCTTGCCCAGGATGAAGCCATCGTATACTATACGGCATCCTAATATACCATGGAGTCAGGTATGGCTAAGAACGATACCGCGGCCAAGAAGCCCGCGACCAAAGCCGCCGCCAAGACGGCGGCCCCCAAGAAGGCTACGCTCCCTGAGAAGTTCACCCTCACCACCATGTCCGCTTACCTCGCCGAACTGCGCGGCGTCTCCCGCAAGGAAGCCCGCGAACTCCTTGACCAGGTCTTCGGCCTCGTGGAGGCCGGCGTCATGCAGGGCGCCAAGGTGCCCGTCGGCAACGTCGGCAAAGTGCACGCCAAGGTAAAGCCGGCCACCAAGGCCCGCGTCGGCCGCAACCCCCTGACCGGCGCCGAGATCAAGATCCCCGCCAAGAAGGCCACCAAGGTGCCCCGCTTCAGCTTCAGCAAGGCCTTCAAAGAGGCCGTGCTGAAGGCTAAGGTCAAGGACTAAACTCGTTGATCGCCCGCCTCCTCCGTAGGGGGCGGGTTCGTGAGCTCGAACTCTACGCCCGCATCCTCCCCGCTCCCGCGATAGCCGTACCAGTCTAGCTTCCTCGTGATGAACATCAAGAGCGCCAGGGCGGCGAACGCCCCGACCGAACCGATAAGCAAGGCCCAATCCTCCGAGCGCAGCGAGCTTAAGAGATAGCCGTAGGCCGCGGCCATGGCGCCGAGCATGATGGCGGCTCGCTTAACCGATCTAAAGACCGTATAGCTATACAGGCTCATCATCACGGCGCTCGCCAGGGCGGCCGCGCCGTAGGCCGGAGAAAAGCCCAGGTGCTCGGAGAGCGATAGGAGGAGTAGATAGAAGACGAGGCCGGCCAAGCCCGCCAGCAAGTACTGCACCGGGTGCGCCCGCGCGCCGCCTATCGCCTCCATGACGAAGAACGCCAAGAACGGCACCACGATGAAGAGTATCGCGTACTTGACCGCCCGTAGGTTCAAGGCGTAAAGGTCGAGGGGTTCGATGAGTCGGGTCTCGATGAAGCGCCGGTTAAGGTCGCGGGCGCCCTCGCCGGGGCGGGCCATCCAATAGAGCGGCAGGCCGTGGCTCAGGTAGCTGAGCTCCCAGCTCGCGTCGAA
>CALKWG010000049.1 GCA_938004315.1 uncultured Spirochaetaceae bacterium | reverse complement strand
CCGCCCGCCTGGACTCCCTGTGCCGCGAGTTCAAGCAGGAGCTCTTAGTCTCGTCATCGGCCTACAAGATGCTGAGCTTGGAGCGCCAAACCCGCTTCCAACCCATGGGCGAGGTCCTGTTCCGCGGCAAGACCCAACCCCAGGCGGTGTACGGTAGGAAATAGGGGCGGGATGGAAGGGCCCGGGAGGGAAGGGAGGGGAAGCCCCGCCCTTCTCTCCCGGAAAAGATCTTAGAAGC
Organism: uncultured Spirochaetaceae bacterium; assembly: GCA_938004315.1. Classification (GTDB taxonomy): domain Bacteria; phylum Spirochaetota; class Spirochaetia; order Treponematales; family UBA12059; genus DAIPLR01. The sequence goes on along the minus strand of CALKWG010000049.1, from coordinate 961 downwards.
TAGAAGCCCTGCGCCTAGGCCAGGACGTGGCGCTTAACCTTCTTGGTCGTGGTCATCTCCAGGGGCTGCTCTAGTATGGTCACCTTGCTGATGCGCTGGTAGGGCAGCATGCCGGCGTTGACCTCGTCCACCACGTGGCGGATGTGGGCCTCGACGTCGTCGGCCTTGGCGGCGTTCTGATCGAACCATTCCTTGCTGGGATAGATCAGCGCCTCGATGCCCTCGGAGCGCTCGCGCTTGTCCAGGACGTAGCCGCGCACCAGGACCTGCTCCACCTCCGAGTAGAGCTGGAAGCGGTTTTCTATCTCCTCGGGGTAGACGTTCTTGCCGCCCTCGGTGACGATGAGGTTCTTGGCGCGGCCGGTGAGGTAGACGTATGTATCCGCGTCGAGGTAGCCCACGTCGCCGGTCTTGAACCAGCCGTCCTCGGTGAAGACCTCGGCGGTGGCCTCGGGGTTCTTGTAGTAGCCGCGCATGACCATGGGCCCCTTGACCGCGATCTCGCCGCGGCCGTCGGCGTCCGGATCCAGGATGCGCATCTCTACCCGGGGGATGAGCTTGCCCACGCTGGTTTCCTTGTAGGCCTCCGTGGGGTTCAGGGTCAGGATTGGGCTGGTCTCGGTCAGGCCGTAGCCCTGCACGAAGTCGATACCGAGCTGGTTATATTTCCTGAACACGCTCGGAGCCAGCGGGCCGCCGCCGGAGATGCAGATGCGGATGGTGCGGAGGCTGGCTTTATCAAGGACGGTCCCGAAGAGTTTCTTACCGGGGTTCACTTTGAAGACTTTTTTAATAAGCCCCGATACGGCCATGAGGAAGCCCAGGATGCCGCTTACCAGGGGTCCCTTGGCCTTGATGCCCTTCATGATGCCGGCCAGCACCTTGTTGAACAGGAGGGGCACGCCTAGGAACATGGTGACCTTGGCTTCTTTGAGGTCCTTTAAGATGGCGCTCGTGACCA
>CALKWG010000048.1 GCA_938004315.1 uncultured Spirochaetaceae bacterium | reverse complement strand
GGCGATGCCGCCGAGCAGGCGTTCAAGCAGGCGGCCTAGCTCGTCGAACTCCTCACGTTCATGATCCATGAAAGACGACGTCCCAGCTTCGCCCCGGTTCGTCGCGCAGCGTGTTATACTGCTCTTCACAGGCACCTGCTTCATGGGCTCGCCCCAGAAAGCCTCGATCGCCGCGACTACCCCGGGCGCCGCGTTCATTTGATGCTCATCCATATAGCCTTAGTACGGATAAAACCTCTCTACGAAAAATTTTCGTCGCGGGCTTCTAGCGGTACTAAGTGGCAAGGAGGCTCGTCATGGCCAAACATAATCCCGGGGACGTCCTAAGCTGCGATTGGAATCCCGTCATCGGCTGCCGCCGCTACTCGGCGGGCTGCGCGCATTGTTGGTACCTAGACGGCATTTTCCCCTGGCAGCGGAGGCTGGGCAACATCCCCGCCGGCATCGATCCGACGGCTTCATACGCCTTCCCCGGCCGGCTCTGCGCAAAGTCGCTCAAGCCCAAGAACGGCATCGTCGGGATCGTCCAGCACGGCGACCTCTTCTATGACGCCCACACGGACGCGCTCATCCATCGTGTACTGGACCTCGTGGACGAGGTGGCCCCCACGAAGCGCGTCACCCCCAAGTACGTGCTCTGGACTAAGCGCGCTGCGCGCATGGCCGCGATCTTAGCCGAGCGCTACCCTGCGGGCCTCCCCCCATACCTGGCCGCCTCGATCTCGGTAGAGGATAAGGCCTCCCTGCCTCGCATCGACGAGCTCAAGGCCTTCAAAGGCGTAAAGATTCTGGTCCTGGAGCCGCTCTTAGAGGGCCTAAGCCTCCGCGGCAAGCTCAAGGGCCTTTCCTGGGTCATCCTGGGCTCGGAGACCGGGGCCGACGCCCGGCCCTTAAACCCCGACTGGGCTAGGCGTATCCGGGACGAGGTGACGCAAGCCGGCATACCCTTCTTCATCAAGCAGCTGGGAGCCTCGCACAAGGTGCAGGAGCGGGAGCTCGACGGCGTAAGCTGGTCGCAATTCCCCGCAGGCTTCGTGAAGTGATCGACGGGCGGCCGACCTTATTCTCGCAGCTCCCGGTAACCCGCGTACAGGCTCGGAAGGTCAGATCGGAAGAGCACACGTCTGAACTCCAGTCACCGAATACGATATC
>CALKWG010000047.1 GCA_938004315.1 uncultured Spirochaetaceae bacterium | reverse complement strand
CCCCCGCCCGAGCCTCCTCGCCCGCGTCCGCGGGCTCCGGGGTCTCGGGCTTCCCTTGCGGCCTTGTCAGCGGGGCGGGCGTCGTTCAGAATAGAGCCATGCGGCCGTTTATCATCTGGTTCAATATGCTCAGCTTCACCGCCCTCACGGCGGCGATCCTGGCCGACTGGCTCCTCTATCTTAAATACAAGAAACCCTGGATACCGCCCTTCATGGCCTACCTGGCCGGCTACGCCGTCCAGCTCCTCGTCCAGACTTTCGCCTTCTTCGCCCTGCTCTACGACCCGGTCCTGGCGGCCTGGGCCCTACCCGCGGCCGGCATATCGCGGACCGCCATATCCTTCGTCTTGGCCATAGCCGCCCCGCTCATGGTCGCCGGCATCTACGGCCCGGCCGCCAAGCGCCCGGCCGTCTGGGCCGCCGGCGTCTCGAGCGCGCTCATCGCCGCCTGGCCCCTCGCGCCCGAGCCCTACGCCATGGCCGCGGCCATAGCCATGAACATAGGCTTCAACGCCTACATGGCCGCGCTCTTCGCCGTCGGCACGCTCGGGGCGGCTAGGCGCCGGCCCCAGGCGCTCATGGCCGACGCCATGGTCATGTGCGTCCTCAACGCCGGCAGCTATCTCGTCCTCGTCGCCCTGGCCCTCTGGGCGATCCTTACGCCGGGCGCGCCCCTATCGGGCGAGCTCGTCGTCATCATCACCGGGGCGGCCTGCCTCGTCTGGAGCGTCGCGGGGATCGTCCTCTTCATGCCCTTCCTGCGCAAGGAGGCTCCGGAGGCCGCCGGGGTGCCGCAGGCCTTCGGCGAGCGCTACGGCCTGTCCCCGCGCGAGCTGGACGTGGTCCGCGCCGTGGTAGCCGGGCAGAGCACCAAGGAGGCCGCCTTCGGCCTAGGCATCTCGGTGAAGACCGTCGAGGCGCACCTGTATAACGCCTACCGCAAGTGCGAAGTCTCCAGCCGCACCACCTTGCTCAACCGCGTCAGATCCTGGGAGTCGGGCGGGCTGTAGGGCCTGCGCCGTCGCGGAGCTAACGGTAGAGGCCGACGCGGTAGATCTTAAGGTCGGGCTCGAAGTCCAAATACGCCGCTACGAGGGCGATGTTCTCCAGGAACTGCGCCCTGACCTCCTTGCGTAGGGTGCTTTCCGCCTTGAAGGCGCTCCAGGGCAGGCGCAGGGTCTGTAAGCCGCCCGTCAGCTCCAGGAGGGCGCCGTAGTAGCTCCACGGGAAGGCGTTATCCCTCGTGCGTATGAAGACGTAGTAGCTGCCTCCGGGCGGCGCCGAGAGCGTAAGCTCCACGCCCGCGTAGCCCGAGGCGTCGAAGCGACCGGCTTCATGATCCAGACGAACCTGTATAAAGCCGCCGCCCCTCGTGACCACCTTCCCGGCCAGGCGCAGGGCCGGCCCGTCGGGCGTGTTCACGATGCCCGGCTCTATCAGGTCCGAGCGGCCGCCCATAACCCGGTCCGCGAAGCCGCGCCAGGCCCAGCCCGGGGCGTTCGTCAATCCCGCCTGGAAATCGGCCAGGATCAAGCCCTGCGCGGCGAGCGGGGCGCTCATGGCCATGGCTATAATGCCGACTAAGTATTTCATCTTCTTAATATAATAAAAAGGAATTTAAATGGGTGCTTGGGATTGATCAAGGCCGCATTTTTTAACAACTGAGCCTTTTTCAAAACCTTGATTCACAACAGTTGAATCCGATCGATGAATAAGAAGTACACCGCTTCCACCACTCTCGATCATCGAATAATGACATTTTAGTAACAAACATGATCATTTTGACACCAACTACAAGCCATGAGGATAGACCTATCCCATCAACTCCTCATTTTTCCATGCTGCTTCCCGGAATCTGCTATAAATAACCAGCGGTAGCCTGGAGAATCTTCAAAGCCGCGAGGCACAAAACACCAAGCTGGAGGACAAAGTTGACCTTCCGGTAACCTTTCACATACAGAGCCTTCGGTAAGAGGTTGTCTTTCAAGTGGGAGTTTGCCCGCTCGACGACGGTTCGGGCTTTATACTGCTCCTTCTCGAGCGGCGACAGTTCTTGTCCGACTGCGTTTCTTCGACGATTGTGGTCGATGACCGGTACGCGTCCTTTCCCAGAAATGTACCGACGGTGTTCGGGGAAGTCGTAGGCCGCGTCCGCCATGGTGTATAAATGCGTTACACGTCGTTCAGTCAGCTTTTCAAGTATGATGGCCACCTGCGAGTCATGGACGTTTGCGCCGGTAACCGCCGCACTGACTGGAATACCCTGATCTGTTACATCAAGATGCAGCTTGTAACCCTTGGTATACTGAACCTTACCCTGGCTATTCGCCTTGCATCCCCAGCCACATTCCTTGTCTAAATCTGACAAGGATTTACCTGGACTTTGTTTGAGTTGCTCACAGACTCTTCGCGGTGCCGGCGGCGTTCGGATTTCCCCTTTTCGAGGGCGGCCACGCTTTCTCTTGACAGCCGGCTCTGGAGCGATCTTCTTCATGGTTGTCTTTTCACGGCCCTTAATGGATGTGGAATCCCGTGCGATGACGCGGACGAGTGTTCCCGCATGGTAATCCCGTACCAGTCGGGCCAAGACTGTTTCAGGCAGATGCTTTTGTGAGAACAACGCAAGCCGCCGTGAGAAGGTCGCCTCGCTCGGAATCCTGGCAAATCCACAGATATGCCTGAGGTTGCTGTCACTTATGAGTCGCTGCCTCAAAAGGCTATTGGTTCCTATTTGGAGTAAGGTTTTGGCCAACATTGCGCGGATCATCGCCTTATCATCGTAACGCGGGCGT
>CALKWG010000046.1 GCA_938004315.1 uncultured Spirochaetaceae bacterium | reverse complement strand
ACGAGATCGTATTCGGTGACGGGAGTTCAGACGTGTGCTCTTCCGATCTCTGCCCTTCGCTGATGATGCCGCTGAGCTCCCGGACTAGCGGCGATATTTCGGGTTCTGCATCGGGCTCGGCGCTGATTAGTTTCCTAAAATAGTCCTCGACGAGCCGGGAAAGGCTTCTCTGGCGTCGCTCCGCATATTTCTTCACCGATCGGATGACGCCCTGATCGAGTTTTAACGTGAGTTTGGTCTCCATAGCCTTCCTCCTATACGTATATTGTAGCGCTTTTAAATACGTATAGCAAGTTGTGTCGCGATGGAATCCTTTGCGGATCAGGTTGACCTTTGCCTTCGTAGCAGTGTTGGTGTTGACATTAGGCATACATCGCGCTATGTATGAGTTATGGTCTTCGATTGGAATGAAGAGAAGAACGCGGCATTGAAGGCCGAGCGCGGGATCGGATTTGAACGTATCGTCCTGGCTATCGAGGATGGCCGGCTGGTAGATGTGCTTGAGCATCCGAATCAGGATCGTTACGGCGGGCAGTTATTGCTCCTGGTAAACGTGGATGCCTATATCTACGTCGTTCCCACGGTTCAAGGCGGCGACTATTGGTTCCTAAAGACCATCTTCCCGAGCAGGAAGTACACGGAGCGCTACCTGCGCCCGCGAAGGAGCTGACTATGGATGAAGAACGAGTCTATATGGCCTCTATCGATAATGATGAATGGCGAAGCGTACGGGACGCCGACGAGCGCATCGCTTACTTTCAGGGGGTGGCGAGGGCGACGAGCTTGAAGGATCAACGCATGAACATCCGCATCGCCAAGCGCGACTTAGACGGGCTTAAGGAGCGCGCCCTTGAAGAGGGCGTCCCGTACCAAACCCTGGTTTCGAGCATCTTGCACAAGTACGTAACCGGGCGCCTCCGGGAGGTCGTGGAGCGATAGATCCCGGGGGCTCCGGGGGGCGGCGGCCGCCCTGGGCCCGCCCCGCGCGGCTTCTAGGCTTGGCCCCCCGGCGAAGGGGGTGCGGCGCGACCTTGCGCGCGCCGCAGGGGGAAGGCTTTCCCCCGCTTCCTTGACAGCTCGTTATCCGGCCTAGCATACTTACCGCCATGGGCGACCTCATGATCATCGCCGTCGTCGTCATCTTCCTCTCCTTGGTCGTCCTGATGGGCGGCGCGCTTTTGTCCAAGGGCAGGGGCGGGGGCGGCAAGAAGGCCAAGCGCCTGAAGGCCAAGGACCACGCGCAGGTCCTGAAGGAGGCCAACCGCCGCCTGGCGCAGAACCCCAAGGACCTGGACGCGCTCTTGGCCTTAGGCGAGGTGTACTACGCCGAGCAGGCCTGGGATAAGGCGTTCAAGACTTACGAGACCTTGATGGAGGTGGCCGCGGGCAACCCGGAGGTGGACGAGTTCGCCATCAACCGGCGCTACGGGCTGTCGGCCATACGCCTGAACCGCTTCGACGAGGCGTACAAGGGCCTGGTGGTGGCCTACGCGATCAAGCAGGACGATTTCGAGACCAGTTATAACCTGGGCTTCCTGGAATTCCAGCGAAGGCAGTACGAGAAGTCCCTGATGTACCTGGCGCAGGCCTCGCGCCTGAACCCGGAGCACGCGCAGGCGCTGCGCTATCTGGGGCACGCGCACTTTAAGCTCAAGCGCTACCGCGAGGCCTTAGGCACTTTAAAGCGCGCCATAGACCTGGCGCCCGACGACAAGGAGAGCCTCTTCGCGATGGGCGAGTGCCAGTACGAGCTGGGGCAGCTGGACCAGGCTACGCGCATCTTCAGCCACCTGCGCACGGATCCGGCCCTGGGGCCGAGCGCCTCGCTCTTCGCCGGCACGATACACCTGAACCAGCGGCAGTTCCAGAAGGCCGTGATGGACTTCGAGATCGGCCTGAGGCACCCGGATATCAAGGTGGAGGTGCTGGTGGAGATCAAGTACCGCCTGGCGGCGGCCTACCTGCGCGAGCAGGAGATAGCCAAGGCGGTGGGGCTCCTGAACGAGATCCAGCAGATCTACCCCAACTACAAGGACGTGCCGGCCCAGCTGAGCAAGTACAAGGAGCTGAACTCCAACCGCAATCTGCAGGTCTATCTCTTGGCGGCCACGAGCGACTTCATCACGCTCTGCCGCAAGATTACCTTGAGCTTCTTTCCCAAGGCCAAGGTGAAGATCACCGATATCTCGGTGAACAAGAACGACTGGGCCGACATCCTGGCCGAGGTGGAGACTTCCCGCTGGTCGGACGTGGTGCTCTTTAGGATGATTCGCTCCACGGGCAATATCGGGGAGCTGACGCTCCGCGACTTCCACGCGCGCATCAAGGACTTAAAGGCGGGCAAGGGCTACTGCATCACGGGGGGCACCTTCTCCGACGAGGCTAAGAAGTTCGTGGAGGCCCGGCTCATCGACCTCCTGGAGAAGGACAAGCTCATGCACCTCCTGAATACGATCGACTCGCGCCAGAAGGGGCTGTTGATCGAGGAGTAGGGGCTAGTCGACCAGCATCTGCTTGAGGATGGCCTTTACCTGGTCTACGGCTTCCCGCTCGACGGCCCCGAGCTGCTTAACGAGGCGGCTGCGATCGATGGTGCGGATCTGGTCTAGGACGATCCAGCCGGTCTTGCCGCCGAACTCGACGCGTATGCGGGTCGGATAGTCGCGCGAGGCGGTGGTCATGGGCGCGACGATGACGGTGCCGATCGCGCGGTTCATCTCGTCAGGCGAGATGACGAGGCAGGGGCGCGTCTTTCGTATCTCAAGCCCTTCGGTCGGATCGAGCTCGACGAGGAAGACCTGGTACTGCCCGGCTACCATTCCCATGTAAAGCCCTCTTCCGCCGCTTCGTCGGCTATCAGCAGGCGGTCGTCGCCGGCTTCCGCCATGCGCATTAGGGCCTCCTCCCAACCCGCGCGCGGCGGGGGCGGAGCCGGGGTGAGGACGATGGCGTTATCGCGCAGCTCTAGTTCAAGCCTATCGGTCGCCTTGAGCTGGGCGAGGATAGCCTTGGGTAGGCGTATGCCGCGCGAATTGCCGACTTGAACGATGGGTACGATCATCGGGGCCTCCCTAAGTAAGTATAATGTAATTACAGCAGGCGGGCAAGCGAAAGCTCGGCTTCTTGGCGCCCTACTCGGCCGCCAGGAGCCAGCCCTTGGCCAGGGCGCGCAGGAGCTCGGCGGCGGTCTCGCCGGGGCCCGCGGGCGAGCCGCGCATGCGCATGAAGGCGTTGACCTGGCCGCCGTCGGGGTGCTCGCCTCGGTCGTCCGGGCGGGCTAGGTTCATGCGCTCTATGACGGGGCCTAGGCGGTAGTGGTGGTGCAGGTATTCCACGCCGCCGTCGGGCGCCACGGAGAGCACGACGCCCACGTGGGTGTACTCGTCGTCGGCCTTGCCGTTGCCGTTCATGTCGTAGGTGTTATCCCAGAAGACTAGGTCGCCGGGCGCCGGGTAGCGCGTGGCGTAGAGGAGCCCGGCGTCCTTGACCGTGAGGTAGATGCGCCTGACGCCGTTGCCGCCGTAGCGATTAAAGGCGGCCGCCAGGTCGACGCCGGCGAAGGCGTAGGCGGCCCGCGCGACGCCGGTGCAGTCGTCGGGATAGGTCACGCCGTCTACGACGATGGGGCGCTTGCCCGCGAGGCTGCGGCCGCCTGCGACGATGCGCTCCTGGGCGCTCGTTAAGGGGATCGGCGCGTAGCTTTCTGCCGCCGGCAGGGCCAGGTAGGGCGCCAGCCCCTTAAGGCCGGCCGCGGGGCCGCTTAGGTAGCCCCCCGGAGCGCTTTCGCCTGGCGCGATGAGGGGCGCGGAGCCAAGGGCGCCCGCTTCGGCCGCGGCGCGGCGGCCGGGGAGCCCGGCGCAGCCGCCCGCGAGCACGGACAGCGCGGCGAGGGCGAGCGGGGCCGCGAGACTGAGCCGGGCGGTCGCGGCGGCGAAGGGCGGGGCGCGGCGGATCATGACAAGAGCATAGCGCAGTTGGGGCGGGAAGGGTAATGGCTTTGTTCCAAAGCGCCCTGGTAATCAAAGTTACTATGCATTATACTCCTATATAGGAGTATGTATGCGTTCATTCGGTATAAAGGCTCTGCAGACGAATCCCGCCTTGCTCACCAAGACCTTCGAAAGCGGAGAATACTCCCTGATCACCAAGCACGGGGTGCCCATAGGCCTGGCCGTCGGTTTCGAGGACGGCGTGCTGGAATTCGGGCTTAAGCGCTACCTGGCGCTTAAGGCTTTTCAAGCCGGCGACATGAGCCTGGGCGAGCTGGCCCGTAGCCTTGGTTTGGATCGTTCCGAGGCCATAGAATTCCTGGGACGTATGAAAATCCCCGTGGCCGACTACGGCCTCGACGAGGAGCTCAGGGCCCTGGATAGCCTAGGTATATGATCGCGGCGGTTAGCGACGCGACGACGCTCATCGTCCTGGCCAAGCTCGGGCGCGCCGAACTGTTAAGCGCGCTTTTTTCTCGCGTCCTGATTCCGGAGCCGGTACTCAAGGAAATCTGCGCCAAAGACGATTACGACCATGCCGTCTGGCGGAGCGAGCCTTTCGAGCTCGTCCCGGCGTCGACGAGCCCGCTCTATGGCGACCTACGGGCTATTTTGGACGAGGGCGAGAGCGCGGCCATAGCCGCGGCGGCCGAGTCGGCTATGCCGCTGATCATCGACGAGAAAAAGGGGCGATCCGTGGCCGCGTCGCTCGGCGTTAAGGTGATTGGTTTGGCCGGGATCCTCGTCGCGCTGAAGCGTACGGGGCGTTACGAGGGAAGCGAGCTGCTCGCCGTGCTAGATCGAGCGGAAGCGATCGGCTATCGCTTATCGGATTCTTTGAAGCGAGAGCTTTCGGCCTTGCTGGCGGGGGCTTAACGGTCGGCTGGGTCCTAATCGTCGGCGGGCGCTCCGCCGCCGTCCCATGACGATTTTTCGCCTTGTGTAAACGGGCGGCATGGGGGTATCCTTGTGCCGCCCGTTTTCATTTTGCCCCCGCCGCGCGGCGCCGGGGGACGCAGCTTACGGGCGGGCGCGCAGGAGGTGGCATGAACCGCATCGTGGAGAAGGCTCGGTTGTCGGCCGACGTGTACCGCATGAGCTTCGAGGCTCCCCTGATCGCGCGCGAGCGTAAGGCGGGGCAGTTCCTGATCGTACAGCTGGACGTGGCGGCCGGCGAACGCATCCCCCTGACCATCGCGGACGCGGACCCCGAGCGCGGCACGATCACCATCGTCTTCCAGGCGGTGGGGGCCACGACGCACCGCCTGGCCGACATGGGGCCGGGCGACGAGATCGCGGCGGTCCTGGGGCCCCTGGGCCAGCCTACGCATATCGAGCGCTTCGGCCGCGTGCTCTGCGTGGGCGGCGGCATAGGCGTGGCGCCCATGCACCCCATAGCCCAGGCCATGGCGGCCGCCGGCAACGAGGTCTCCATCGTCATAGGCGCGCGTAATAAAGACCTGGTGATCATGGAGGAGGAGATGCGCCGCATCTCCGACAAGGTGACGGTGGTGACCGACGACGGGAGCTACGGGCGCAAGGCCCTGGTGACGGCGCCCTTGAAGGAGGCCTGCGAGGGCCCCGAGCGGCCGGACCTGGTGGTGGCCATAGGCCCGCCCATCATGATGAAGTTCTGCGCCGAGACGACGCGTCCCTTCGGCGTGCCCACGGTGGTCTCCTTGAACAGCATCATGATCGACGGCACGGGCATGTGCGGCGGCTGCCGCGTCACGGTGGGCGGGCGCGCGCGCTTCGTCTGCGTGGACGGCCCGGAGTTCGACGGCCACCAGGTGGACTTCGACAACCTGATGCTGCGCCTGGGCGCGTACAAGGACCAGGAGAAGGACAGCCACCACCGCTGCCACCTGCAGCTGGGCATACCCGAAGAGGTGAAGTGATGCATACGAGCCCCGATATCCTGAAGGCCAAGGCGGCCGAGCTCCTTAAAACCCTGGACGGCCGCGAGCTATCCGTGAAGGAGCGCCTGGCCATCCCGCCGCAAGAGATGCCCGCCCAGGATCCGGCCGATCGTATTACGAATATGGCCGAGGTGGCCTTGGGCTATTCGGCCGAGCAGGCTCGGGTCGAGGCCCTGCGCTGCCTGGGCTGTAAGACGGCGCCCTGCGTGGCAGGCTGCCCGGTGGGCATCGACATCCCCCGCTTCTTAAAGCTGGCGGCCGAGGGGGACTTTACCGCGTCGCTGGCGGTTATAAAAGAATCAAGCTTGTTGCCCGCGGTCTGCGGCCGGGTCTGCCCGCAGGAAAGCCAGTGCCAGGCGCCCTGCACGGTGGGTAAGAGCCTTAAGTCCGTGGACAAGGCGGTGTCCATAGGCCGGGTGGAGCGCTACGTGGCGGACTTGGAGCGCCTATCGGGCGCGCGGCGGCCGCCGGCCTACGCCCCTGATACCGGTAAGCGCGTGGCGGTGATAGGCTCGGGCCCGGCGGCGGTAAGCTGCGCGGCCGACCTTCGCAAGGCGGGGCACGCGGTGACGGTCTTCGAGGCCTTCCATCGGCCCGGCGGCGTGCTGGTCTACGGCATCCCGGAGTTCCGCCTGCCCAAGGCCATCGTGGACGACG
>CALKWG010000045.1 GCA_938004315.1 uncultured Spirochaetaceae bacterium | reverse complement strand
CGAATCCCGCTTTACCGAAGGGCGCCGCCCGGTTAGTATGGGCCGGATGACGCGGCGCCCCTTCGCCTTTTTCATCCTACTTATCCTCGTAGCGTCGGGGCCTCGCGCGTTCGCGCAGGCGCTGGCCCCGGGTGAGCCGGCGCCGGGCGAGCCGGCGCCGCAACCTGCCGCCGAGGCTCTATCCGAGCGGCCGGACCTGTTTCGCGCCACCCTCCCGCTCGACATCGCCGTCGCCGACTACCAAGCTTTGGGCCTCTGGCTCCGTTCGCTCGGTCTCTCGGAGGAGGGCGACGCGACGGCTAGGCGGGCGCGGCTCTACGCCCACTATCGCGTCGAGCCCTACGCGAGCGCCGTCTCGCCGCGCCGGATCGTCACTATAGAGTCGGCGGAGCGAACGAGCTACGAGCCCAGCCGCGACGAGGCGGGCGAGCGCGGTTCCGGCCTGATCCGGCTCGAAGGCGGCGTGTCCCTGGTCATCCGCGACGACGAAAGCGGCGAGACGATACGGCTGAAGGCCGACGAGGTAAGCTTCGACGCGGACGCGGGCCTGCTCTTCGCCCGCGGTAAGGTCGAGTTCGAGCGCCGGAAACCCGACGGCGCCGAGTTCTTCAGCGGGCGCCTCCTCGAGCTGGATTTGAACGACCGAAGCGGCCTCTTTATCGACGGCGCGAGCTCGCGGGGGGAAGGCGAGGATCGCGTCTCGTTCCGCGCCCGTGACATCGCCAGCCGCGGCGGCGGCGTCCTCGTCCTGAAGGACGGCCTGGTGAGCTCCTCCGACGCCGAGCACCCGAATTATTCCATCAGGGCATCGACGATTTGGATACTCGGCGGCAACGAGTGGGCCATGGCGAACGCCACGCTCTACGTAGGCGAGGTTCCGGTGCTTTGGCTGCCGTTCTTCTACTACCCGGGCGAGGAGATCGTCTTCCATCCGGTCTTCGGCTACGACGACAGGCTCGGGCGCTTCGTGCAGACGACGACTTATTTCCTGGGGGAGAAAGCGCCTAAGAGCGAGTCGATCAGCCTCTTCAGGCTCAGCGAATCGGGCGGCCCCGGCTACGAGCGCGAGCTACGCGGCGTATTCTTACGGAAGACCGACCAGCGGCGTGAGCGGCCCGCAGGCGGCGACTTCGTCAAGGTGATGGCCGATATCTACACGAACCTCGGCTACTACGGCGGGATAGAGGCGAAGATGGCCAGCCTCGGCGTCTTCTCGCAGCTGACGGGCTACCTCGGACTCGGGATAAGCCGCTCCTTGTTTCTCCAGCTCCCCAGCGGCGTCTATACGCCCTTCGATGAAGCCTCGGATTATCGCAGCGTCTGGAACGAGTCGGCCTTCCTCGGGCTCGTCCTACCGTTCCGCTTCGGCGCCGAGCTCGCCGGGCGGGCGGAATTCGGGGCGGCGCGGCTGTCCTTCAACCTTCCGCTCTATAGCGACCCCTTCTTCGACCAGGATTTTAGGAAGCGCTCGGAAGATATGGACTGGTTCGCCTTCATGAAGCCCGACCTGAAGGCCGAGGCGCCGAGCCTCCGCGGCGGCTTCGTCGACCGCGTCGAGACGAGTTGGGCCGCGCCGCGCGCCGCGCTCCCCGGCTTCCTCGACAGCCTGAGCCTTAGCCGCCTGTCGAGCTCGCTCAGCTGGGCGTCGAAGGAGCGCAACCCGGTACCCGCGGTCGGATCGGACGAGTACCGGCTCTATGAGGTCGACCCTTCCCGCCGATTCTTCTATCCCGACTCCCTGGTCTTGGCCGATTTCGCCGCGAGCGCCGGCGGCACGCTCTATGATAGTAGCGCCTCGGCTCGAGGGGCGGCAACTGGCTCTTCGTCGCGGGCGGCTTCTCCGTCGGCCCCGCGGCTCGAGCTGACGCCGCCTTGGGCGCCGAGCGCCTCGGTCGCCGAGGATCGACGAGAGGCCCCCCCTGCGACCGACGCCGATGCCGCCGCAGGTTCCGCGGCCGCCACGGATCCCATGGCCGCATTCGCGCTCCCCCGGCCGCTTTCGCCGACGGCCGAGCCGGCCGCTAAGGCCGACGCCTTCAGCCTGCGTTGGCAACTGAGCCCGAGCGGCCGCTGGGATCGGCGCTTTAAATCCTCGGCCTGGAATGCGCCTGAAGACGTGGATTGGAAGCCCCTCTTCGAGCTCTTTAACCTGCGCCTCGCGGGTAACGTGACCGCGAACGCGAGCATGTTCGAAGGGCTCCTCGGCGCTCGGCTAGCGCTGAACGGCACGACGCAGGTCCAGGAGCGCCCCGTCGCCAACGAGCCTTCGCTCGAGTCGGCCTGGAGGCTGCAGGACGCGCAGTTCCGCGCCGATCGCCTGGGCGGAACGGCGGAGCTCACCTTGAGCCCCTTCGTCGATTCGTGGCTCCTTTCGGCTACGACCATACGCTACAGCCTTGACGCGGCCTTATATGATTATAGTTTCCAATCGATGCAGCCCGAGGGGCCGGTCTACGCGACTAAGACGCCGGCCTGGGACGGCGATCGCATCAGGAGCCATGCCCTGCGCCTGAACCTGGCGGCCCGGCCCTACGGCTTGAACCAACGCCTGAGCTTCGAGGCGAGCATCCCGCCGGCCTTAGCGAGCTATGGCGCGGCCTTGGAGCTGGACGCCGGTTTCGCGAGCTTCGGCCTGCAGACGAAATACGCCGAGCCGAGCGAGGGCGCCCCGCTACGCTGGTCCCCGCTCAACGCGCGCCTGAGTCTAGGGCTCGCGCCGTGGCCGCTCGTGACTAGCCAGCTCATATGGGACGTAGAGGCCGAGGAGGCGCTGTCGCTGAACAATAGGCTGAGCTGGCGCAGCTGGTCCGCCGATCTTAATTGGCGCAAGGCGGTTCCCTTCGAGTACGTCGTCGGAACCGGCTGGGTGGCCGGCACGGAGGCTTTCAGGCCGGCGGAGCTGCAGTTCAGCGTCCGTGAGGAGTGGAAGCCGTCGCCGAGTTGGAAGAACCGTCTCAGCTGGTCCCTCGGCCTGGGCGCGAGCGCGCGGCAGAGCTTCTTGCGCTTTACCGATTCTAGCATGGACGTGACGGCGAGCTTCAACTTCAGCGTCCACCGTTTCCTGGACCTGAGCTTCCAGGCGAGCTCACGCAACTCGTCGCCGTGGCGCTATTACCCGGGCTTGTTCGATTTGCCCGACGGGCTCGTCTTCGAGCCGGTGGATCCGCTCGCCGACATACTCCGCTCGTTCAACTTCTTCGACCGATCGGAGCGTGAACGGGCGCTTTTTAAGCTCAGATCCTTAAGCCTCAAGGCCGTGCATAAGCTAGACGATTGGGACCTCAGCCTCGACCTGGGGCTACAACCGGTTCTGAAGGACGGGCGCTACGAATTCATGACGAGCGCGACCTTGCTCCTCGCGTGGCGAGGCGTCCCGGAGATCAAGAGCGGCTACACCCTCAAGGACGGGGTCGAAACCTGGGAGTAATGATTGGCTTTCTTGATTTTTTCACGGGGCGAGGCTAGGATGCAGGCTGCGAGGTACTTTTGACGGAACCTGCCGGTATTGCGCTCGACGATCCGCGCTTGCTCGCGGAGATCTGCGGCGCCAACGACTATAATCTCCGGGTATTCGAACGACTCCTGGGATGCCGCGTGCTCACGCGGGGCAACGAGCTTATGCCCGATAGCCCCGACGCCTGCGTGCGCGAGCTCTTCGGCGCCATGGTCACCCAGCTCCTGGAGACCGTCGACGAGGGCATCCCGGCTTCGCCGGAGCTCATCACCGCCATCCACGCCAGCCTGACGCCCCAGGGTAGCCCCCGAGGGGACGCCGCGGCGGGGAGGGATAAGGACGAAGGGCGATCCTGCGCCGACCTATTCAAGGATAACGCCGTCCAGGTCCCGGGCGCCTTCGGCAAGGTCTTCCCTCGGACGGCCAACCAGGCCCTGCTCCTGCGCGGCTTCTCGACCCACGATATTTCCTTCGCCGTCGGGCCCGCCGGCACGGGCAAGACCTATCTGGCCGTCGCCTGGGCGCTCAGGGAAGTCCTTACCAAGTCTCGGCGCAAGCTGGTGCTCACCCGTCCGGTCGTCGAGGCCGGCGAGAGCCTAGGCTTCCTGCCCGGCGACCTGGCGCAGAAGATCAGCCCCTACCTGCGGCCGCTCTACGACGCCATGGAGTCGCTCCTGCCCTTCGAGACCCTGCGCCGCCTAGAGGAGAGCCGCTCCATCGAGATCGCGCCCCTGGCCTATATGCGCGGGCGCAGCTTGAACCATTCCGTGGTGATCTTGGACGAGGCGCAGAACGCCACCAAGGAGCAGATGAAGATGTTCCTCACCAGGCTCGGCGAGGGCTCGGCCGCCATCGTCACCGGCGACCTGACCCAGATAGACCTGCCGCGCAAGTCCGAATCGGGCCTGGCCCACGCCCTGGGCGTGCTCCAGGACATCGACGATATCTTCGTCTGCCGCCTGGACGGCAGGGACGTCGTCCGTAACCCGCTGGTACGCCAGATCATCGACGCCTATGAATCCGAACGTTAAGACGGGCCGGCCCGGGCGATTCTTGGCCCGCGTACTGGCCTCCGACGGCGCCGAGGCCCGTTTTAGGGCGATCGCGACGGCGGCGGCCTACGCCCTCTGCGTCGCCTCCGCCGCGATTTTCGGCGGCCTCGGACGCGGCGCCGACCTGCGGGGCATCGAGGCCGGCCGCGTGGCCGAGCGCGACGTCGTGGCGGAGTCCGAGCTGAACTACGTCGACGAAGACGCTACCGCGCTCCGTCGCGAGGCCGAGAAGCGCCTCGTGCCGGCCGTCATCGTGGTGGACGAGGCGGCGAGCAAGGCCGCGATCGCCGAATACGCGCGCTTCAAGGCGAAGGTATCGGAGGTCATCGCCTCCGGCGCCAATCGCGAGACGATACTCCGAAGGCTCGCCGTCGAGTTTCCCGACGCGTCGGAGCGGGGGCTGTTTAACCGCCTTATCGACTACCCGGTGCCCGCGACGCCGCTCGCCCACGCCGGCACCATCCTGGAGGCCGTCCTAGCCCGCGGCGTCGCCGCCTTGCCGGCCGGCGGCCTCGAACGCTTCAACCCCGAGATCGTCGAGCTCAGGCGGCTCTCGAGCGGACCCTTGACCTACGAGCAGTTGCCGCTGGAGCGGCTCGTCACCCTCCGGAACGCTGACAAGGCCGCGCTCGAGGCGGCCCAAGCCCTGCGCATAGCCAACGGCCTCTCGGCGCTCAGCCAAGATTTGGCGAAGTTATACATCCGCGAGAACGCCTACTTCGACGCGGCCTTGAGCGAACGTCGCCAAGCCGACGCGGCCGCGGCGGTCCTGCCCGTCATGCGGCGCATCGAGCGCGGGGAGCGCATCATACGCAAGGGCTTCATCATCGACCAGAACGACGTCCAGAAGCTCTACGCCCTCCGTCGCTCCGGCGTCGGCCTCGATATGGCCACGGTCGTCGGCAGCGCCGCCCTGCTGGCCTTCCTCTTCGCCGGCACCTATCTGCTCTTGCGGCGCGAAGGTTTCGCGCGCGCGGTCCATAAGGCGTCGTTCATCCTGGCTATCTCCCTGGCCGCCGCCTATTTCGTCGCCGCCTCGGCCTTGGCCGCCTCGCTGCCCGCCGACGCCTCGCGGCTCTTGGCCGCCTTCATGCCGACGGCGCTCTTGGCTATCCTCACGGCCATACTCTTCAACGAGCGCTTCGCGGTGGTCTACAGCATGGCCTTAGCCTTTAGCCTCCTTATCGCCGGAGGGCTGGACGGCGCTACCTTCATCCTGGCCTTGAGCTCGGGCATAGGCGGCGTGCTCATGGTGCGCAAGGCCGAGAAGCGCATCGACCTCGTGCGCGCCGGCAGCCTCCTCGCGGCTCTGCAACTGGCCGCCGGATTATCCGTCGGACTATTCGCGCGGGTCGCGCTACGCGACGCCGTGGTCTTAGCGGCCTTCTCTGCCTTGAACGGTTTCTTCTGCTCGGTCTTGGCCTTAGGCTTCCTGCCCGTGCTCGAGCAGGCCCTGAACGCCGCCACGCTCTTCCGCCTGCAGGAGCTGTCCGACCTGAACGCGCCGGCCCTAAAGCGCCTCCTTTCGGTAGCGCCGGGGACCTATAGCCATTCGATCACGGTGGCCCATCTAGCCGAGTCGGCCTGCCGCGAGATCGGCGCGGACGCGCTCTTGGCTCGCGTCGGCGCCTACTACCACGACATAGGCAAGACCGAGCAGCCGGAATACTTCATAGAGAACCAGTCGGGCTACAACAAACACGACGACATCAACCCGCGCCTGTCGGCCACCGTCTTAAGGAGCCACGTCAAATTCGGCCTTGAGCGGGCCGACTCGCTCCGCCTGCCGGAGGCCGTGCGGGATATCATTGCGGAGCATCATGGAAGCTCCGTCATGGCGTACTTCTACGCCCAGGCTCAAAAAGAGGACGGCGAGGCGGCCAAGGCAGAGGACTTCTGCTATCCGGGCCCCGAGCCCTCGAGCCGCGAGGCCGCGGTCGTGATGCTGGCCGACGGCGTCGAGGCGGCATCGCGGACCCTGAAGCGCCCCTCTATGGCCAAGCTCGAGCAGTTCGTCCGCGAGATGGTCATGGAAAAGTTCGCCCAGG
>CALKWG010000044.1 GCA_938004315.1 uncultured Spirochaetaceae bacterium | reverse complement strand
CGCCGCTCACACGAGGAGCTCAAGGCTGCCAACGCGGGCCTGGACCGCGCCCAAGACTAGCGCCGGCGGGCCGAGCGCCTATCAACGCTCGGCAAATTCTCGTCGATGATACTGCACGATATTCGCAACCCGATCGCCATGTTGAAGGGCCAGTTGCAGCTGATGCTCATGCACTTAGAGGAGCCCGAGCGCTTACGCAAGATCATCCATTCCATGGAGACGGCGACGCAGAAACTCGAACGCCTGGCGGGCGAGTTCCTCGACTACTCGCGCGGAGAAATCCGCCTGGACATAGGCATAGTGGACCCCGAAGCCCTCGTGAAGGTCGCGGTCGAAGAGATGCGGCTACGGCTCGAGCGCGAGGGTATACGCTGCGAGCTATCGCTCGAGGCGAAAGAGCCGATTTTGGCGGACGCGGAACGGCTCTCCCGCGTCCTCGTAAACCTCATCGACAATGCGAGGAAGGCGATGCGCGACGACCCGGAACGATCGATTCGCCTCTCTACCAGCTTCGAGGCCGATCAACTGCTCATCGCGGTCGAAGATAACGGCCAAGGCATGGACGACGAAACCAAGGCGAGGCTTTTCGAACCGTTCTACTCGGCGTCGGCGAAGGGCGGTACGGGCCTCGGCCTCCTCATCGTGAAGAACGTCGTCGAGGCGCACGGCGGAAGCCTGCGCCTGGAATCCGAGTTAGGAAAAGGTACCCGTTTTACCATCGCGCTTCCCAAGCGGGGCGCATAATTTAGCCCCGCCCGGACTTGCTTCAGGCGTAGCTCCTTAGTAGCTTAGGAATAGATTACTATTTCGACCATATTAAGGAGTAAGCCCATGCGCCGAGCGCTCATGATCCTGATCTTGGCCGCCCTGGCCGCCGCTACCGCCGCGGCCCAAGCCCCCGTCCTGGACGGCGTGATAGCCGAGGGCGAATACCGCTTCGTCGAGACCAAATCCGGCATCCGCTTGGCCTCGAGCCTGTCCGCCGACGGGAGTACTCTGTACGTCGCCGTCAGCGGCGCGACCAGGGGCTGGGTAGCTTTCGGCGTGGGTTCGCCGCGCATGAACGGGGCCTATATGATATTAGGCTTCCAGGAAACGGGCGGCCGAACCGCGATATCGGAGGAGACCGGCGTCGGGCATAGCCACCGCCCGAACGCTCAGCGAGTCG
>CALKWG010000043.1 GCA_938004315.1 uncultured Spirochaetaceae bacterium | reverse complement strand
CCACCGAGATCTACACTCTTTCCCTACACGACGCTCTTCCGATCTCGCGCTATTTTCCTATGGCCCGCAGTTCTTGTCAATGGAAATGGCGCCCTCGCGCGCCGCCTTCTCGGCGTCGCGAAGCCGGGGCTTAGTCGTCGCGGCTCCGTAGCGAGGCGAGGCGCAGGGCCGCCAAGGCGATCGCCAGGGCCAAGCCTAGGTAGCCGTAGGCCGGGCCGAGGAAACGGCCCCAACGCTCGTAGGCGGTGCGCTTCGATTCCGTCGGGCCGAGCTCCACGTGCAATACCCCCGGCTCGAAGGCGGGCAGGATCGATATGACGCGGCCGTTCGGGCCGACCGCCGCCGTAGCGCCGGTATTCGCGGCGCGCAGGAAGGTCGTGGCGGTTTCGGCGGCCCTGAAGGTCGTCATGGCCAGGTGCTGTCGCTGCATGCCTTCTGACTTGGCCCAGGAGTCGTCGGTCAGGACGATGAAGAAGTCCGGCTCGTCGAAGAGGGCTACGTGGGAGCCGAACGAGTCCTCGAAGCAGATGGGGGCCGCGAAGCGCCGCCCTCCGAGCTCGAAGATGCGCCGTTCCTCCCCGGGTTGCCAGAAATAGCCGAAGCGATCCTCGAGCCAGCGGGCCACGCCGGGCAGCTGCCGCTCGTAGGGGAAGTACTCGGAGAAAGGCACCAGGGCCATCTTTAGGTAACGGTCGCGCGGGCGGCCGCCCTCGTAGAGTATCGCGGCGTTCCCCTGCGTCCGGCGGCTCGGGTCCTCGGGATCGGCCCAGCCGTTGCCCAGGAGCAGGGGAACCGGGTAGGCGTCGAGGAAGGTTTGTAGGCCGAGGAGGATATCCGTAATCGGCCGGTCGCTACGCCTCCGTAGGTGCCAGTCGATGGGCGGGATGACGGAGGTCTCGTGCCAGACCACGAGATCGGGCTTGCCCGTCAAGGCCTCGCCCGAGAGCTCCATGAGCCTATCGGCCATGGCGCGGTAATCGTCGGCGACGTATTGCCGCTCGCGGACGCCGGCTTGGACGAGGGCGACGCGGAAGGCGTCGCCGCCCGGGTCGGCATGCTCGGGAGCGGCGGGCCTTCCCATGGCGACGGTAAGGAGGCCGAACGCCAAGGCGGCCAGGCCCGGCCATGCGGCGCGGGCGAGCCGACGAGCCGTATCCGTCCTGGCTATCTCCGCCCCCTTCGGCGCCGCGCCGTCCTCGGCACGGCGGATGACGAGCCGCTCGGCCGCGCAGAAGAACCCGTAGTTCGCCAGGACTATGAGCGCGCCCACGGTCTCGGCCCCGCCGACCGACGCGATGCGCAGGGCGAAACCGTACTCGTAGAGGGCGTAGGGCAGGGTGCCGTAGGGGAAGGCGAGGAAGCCGGCGCCGCGCGCGCTATCGGCCGCGGCCCAGAGCAGGGCTACGACGACGGCCGCCCGCCCCCGCGGCAGGCGGAGCGCCAGGCTGAGAGCGGCGAAGAGGGGCGTGAACCAGAGCGCGCCGAGGAAGGCCGTGACGCCGAGGGCCGCCGGGTGATAATTAGCCACCCAGTGGCTGATGCCGGCGTACGAGGCGGCCCCGAAGGCCATGCCCGCCAAGGCGGCTTTCGGAACCGTGGCGCCCGATAGCCAGGCTAGGGCGGGGACGAAGGCGACGAAGGCTAGGAAGCCGAAGCCCGGGCCGAGCCCGGGAAAGGCGAGGACGTAGAGCAGGGCGGAGAGCGGAAGGAGGCCGCTACGCCACGCCTTGGAGCCGGCCGGCGGACTCGGCTCGAGCCTCATGCCGAGGTTTCGTCGCCGTCGGAGCCGATCTTCCAGGCTTCGAGCTTGAGCTCCCGGCCGGGCCTAAAGACCGCGACGCCGTGGTCAGAAACCGAAACCGGCTCGCCGGTCTTAGGGTTGCGCGCCCGCTTACGGCCCTTGCGGACGCGTACCTCGAAGGTGCCGAAGCCGCGGAGCTCGACCGCCTTCTCGGAGAGGATGGACTTCTTGATCTCGTCGAACAGGCCGTCGATCAGCGCATGGATATCCTTGCGGTTAAGGGAAGAACGTTCATGCAGGGCGTCGATCAACTCGGCCTTGGTTACTTTCCTCGACATGCGCTACTCCTGCCCGGCCTAGCCGCCCCCTCGTTCGGCGACGGCTTAACGCCCGCTCGGGACGGCGGCCCTTAGGCGCCGATGATGTTGACGAGCCGCTGCATCCTGGACTTTTTGCGTGCCGCGGTGTTCTTCTTAATGATGCCCTTGCGGGCGGCGGTGTCGATCTGCTTGATCATTTCCTTGAGCTGAGCCTCGGCCGCGGCCTTGTCCTTGGCGTGAGCGGCCACGACTACCTTCTTGGCGGCGGTGCGGACGCTGCTCTTGACCCTCTTGTTGCGGATGCGGCGCTTCTCGCTTTGCAGGTGCCGCTTTTCAGCCGAAGATTGCTTGGTAGCCAAAGTATCCTCCATACATCGTAGGCGCGTTAAACGTTCTATTCGTCGGGAATTAACGTCGGGGTAAGAAATTAGCAGATAGGGAAAAGCTTGTCAAGGATGCGGCGGGCGGGCGGCGGGCCAAGGCGGCTGGCGCGTCCCTCGTGCTTTATAAAAAACGAACGGGCCGCCACGAGGCGGCCCGATACTGAACGCGGGGCGATTTAGTTAAAATCGCTCGGCCGACGCTCGGCGCGCTTGCACTTCTCGCACTCGGCGACGTTCTTGACCTTGCCGTCTTCGAAGAGGGTCTTCATCTTCACTTCCCCGCCGCAGGGGCAGTAGAAGCGGTGGGTCGTGCTCGAGGTACGCGCGTTCTTACTTACCTGTCCCATCGTGAGCTCCTTATCCGGCGCCCGAGGCTGCCGGTGGTAACGCCGCCATGTCGTGCGGCGCTCGCATCATGCGTAATATCCCGAGGAAAATAGACCACAAGAGCCGTGTATGTCAACGACGCCGCACCCGGCCGCCTGGGTCGCCGTCCTAGACGCCGGTGATGAAGGTCTTGACGCGCTGCCAGAAATCCTTGCCGTAGCGGGCCGAGAAGTCCCGAGCCGCCTCGGCCGCAGGGAGCTGAAGGCCGTAGCGCTTCTTGAGCGTGCCCCAATGCTTGACGATATAGGCATAGAGGTCGCTCGTCGTACGTCCGGGGAAGCGCTGGGCCAACCTGTCGGCGCGGATGGTATCGGCGATCGGCTTATATACCTTCTCGTACCAGGAGATAATGGCCTCGTCCATGCTGATTTCTGCGCTCGAACCTTCGTTGATATAGTACTTGTGCGTGGCGATGTGCTCCATGATCTCGTCGTAGCGGCCGGGGCTGCTGAAGTCGAGCTCCGTATCCCCGGTGAGCTCGCCGAAGCGGGTATGCTCGTAGAACTGGGCCTTTTCGTAGGCGGTCACCGCCTTCTTCAGCTCCTCGATGGTCATATCCGGCTCGATGCGTATCTCCGAGCTCAGGCTGATGACCTCGGCGTCGATCTCGGCCGCGCCCTTCATCTTGGCGACCGAGACGCGATGGTTGCCGTCGCGGACGAAGTACGCGCCGCCGAGCTCGTAGAGCCGCACGGGGGGCAGGGGGATGTCCTTGTAGTGGGCCAGGTCCACCCGCACCCAACGGGGCCGCAGGTGGTCGTGCTTGGGCAGGAAGCCTCGGGCGAAGTCGCGGTAGCGGCCCTCCGAGCCGACGATACGGTCCACCGGGACCGGTATGACCCCCCGATACGCTTCGGACTTCGGCTTGATGACCGCCATGACCTCCTCGAGGCCCAGGAGCTGGCGTTGCCCCGGGACGAGGAAGCCGGCGACCCTAAAGAGGAGCTCGCGCATCCGCGCCTTTGAAAAATCGTTGTCGGCCATGGCCGAAAAGTGATCAGACAAGTTCGTCGTCCCCTCGGATTATATAGTGCCCGTACGCGTTAACCACGTCGGTCTCCTTATAGCGCGTGGCGCGCCGTTCGTTCGAGTCGTACAGGTGAACGTGGCCGTGCACGAGGTAGCGCGGCTTAAAGACCCTCATGATCCAGAGGAAGGCCTCGAAGCCTTTATGGCAGGGGTCGTCCCGGTCATGGATGCCCTTGGGCGGCGCGTGGGTCAGGAGCACGTCCAAGTAGCGCCCGTAGCGCAGGCGATTATAGATAAGCGCGGGCGTCAGGGCCAGGGCCCGCAGCCACATCCCGAGCTGGCTATACTGGTTGAGCCCGTCGTTATAGCGCAGCGAGCCGCCGAGGCCCATCACGATCAGCCCCGCCTCTCGCCGGACCTTGAAGCCGACGTAGCAGCCGCCCCAGGCCCGGTCGCGCGGGGGCTCCTCGTGCCTGAGATGGTGCTGACGCGGCCGATAATACGGCAGGTCGACCAGGTTATGGTTGCCGAAGACGAAGAACAGCGGCTTGTTGAGGAGCGTGACGATGTAGGAGACGTACTCCATCGGCAGATCGCCCGCGGCCAGGACGGCGTCCACGTCGCCGAAGCGCTCGCGTATCCTGGGCGAGTAGACGAGCGGGTCGACCTCGTCGGAGACGCAGAGCAGCTTCATTTCTGGCCCGATGACGCCTTCTTAAGGAGCTCGGCGAGCTGTTCCTTGTTGTAGAGCTCGACGGGGCGGTTCTCAGCGAACTCAGTAGCGCTACGGCTGAATGACGAGCTGGAGATGATGGACCCGCGCACGATGGCCAGCTTTTTCATATTGTCTAGGAGCGCCCTGACCGACGATTCGTCCAGGGACTCGGAGACGCGTAGGAAGCGCAGGAGCCTGGGCATCTTCTTGGTGCCCAGCCATTTATCGGAGTCGTTCTCCACGGCGATGAAGTCGACGCCGTTGGGCGTCTCCATGACGTCGCGCACCGACAGGGTCAGCGCGTTGTTCGCGATGGCCTTGCAGATGTCCAGGAACTCCTCGCGCCCGGCCGTCAGGTAGTCCTTCATGGAGTCGTCGGCGCGGTATTCCTGGTAATGGGTCAGCTTCTCGGCCACGTCGCGGAACTGGGGCTTGCGGGAGTAGATCTTCTCCCACTGTTCGATGGCCTTGTCGATCTGCTTGAGCTTCTCGTAGCACAGCGATAGGAAGTAGCGGCCGTACAGCGCCTCGGTAGAGCCCTCATCCTTGATGAACTTGATGGCGCGCTCGAGCTCGATGACGGCGTTCTCGTGCGAACCCTGGCTCATATAGGTGCCGCCGCGCTCCACGAGGGCCTTAACTTTGAACGCGGGGCTCTTCTGCGCCCGTTCGAAGCAGAGCAGGGCGGCGGTATAGTCGTTGGACTCCTTAAGGAGCTTGCCCAGGTAATAGTAGGTATCGTAGTTCGACGGGTCGTGCTTCAAGGCTAGCTCGAACTCCGCCCGGGCTTCGAGCGGGTGCTTGGTTTTGAACAGGATCAAGCCGAGCTGAAAGTGGGCCTTGCCGTGGCGCGGGTCGAGTTCTATCGACTTCCTGGCGTACTTGACCGCTACGTCGGCCTTGCCGCGCTCGTCGAAGAGCCTGGCGCAGTGGTAGTAGTAGTCGGCGTTGTTCGGCTCCGACTTAGAGAGCATGATATACTCTTTAAGCGCCTCTTCGAGTTGATTAAAGCGCTCGTAGAGGCCCGCGATGAGCCGCCTGAACTCGGCCTCCGGTATCTCGTCGAACTGACCTATGTCGTTGACCGCTTTAAGCTCCATGAGGGCGAGCTCCGCCTTGCTCTCGGCGAGGTATATTTTGCCCATATAATAATGAGCGGCGGCGTTACGCGGTTCCTTGCTCAGTATGGCCTTGACGGCCTTGGCGGCGGCCTGCGTCCGTCCCTGCTTGACCATATCCATGACCGCCGATAGCTTGCGCGGCATAACGATCATGCGGATCAAGAAAAACGCGAGGACGCTTACCGCGATGCCGAAAAGTATAATAAGGACGACGATTGCGGACATGTACCAACCTTTAGTCCGGCCCGGCGCGCCGAGGCGCCCACGCCGTGGTATTATTCTATACTATACTATTCGGCGCCGAGAATCCATGCAAGGCGCGGGGAGCTAAGATGCCGAGAGTCGCTAGGATAGTAGCCGTCGTCGCCGTGGCCTTGTCGCTGGCCCAGGCTGCCTGGGCCTCCGACCTGGCCGAGCGCGGCGTAAGGTTGTTCATGGAGAACAAACCGCAGGAGGCCCTGAGCCTCCTCGAGGCCGCCGCGCGCGAGCCCGGCGCGGCCGAGCGAACCCACCTGTACCTGGGGGTTTGCTACCAGCAGCTGGGCCGTTGGGAGGACGCGATAGCGGCCTTCAGGCGCGGCCTGGCCATGGGCGGGCCAGAGCGCCACGTCTTCCACTTCAACATAGCCAACTCCTTCTTCGCCCTGGGGCGCAATAGCTTCGCCGTCGAAAGCTACGACCAGGCGCTGGCCGCGCGCGGCGACTACGCCCCGGCCTACCTCAACCGCGCCAACGCCAAGATGCGGACCGGCGACCAGGCCGGCGCCGTCTCCGACTATTCGGCCTACCTGTCCCTGGCCCCCGACGCGGACCAGTCCGCGGAGATCAGGCGGCTCCTCGAGCTCCTGGGCCAACGGGCGGCGGAGGCGGAGCGGCTCAAGGCCTTGGAGGAGGCTAAGCGACTGGCCGAGGAGGCCGCCCGGAAGGCCCTCCAGGACGCCGTGGCCGAGTCCTTACGGCTAACGGCCGAGTCGACGACTAGCCTCTCCGCCGGCTCGGGCGCGCTCGAGGGCTACGACGACGAGCTTTCGTTGGACGATTGAGCGGCGCCTTCCCTACTTATGGCAACGCGTAGGACGGTGACCTTATTCACCTTTCGTTCGTTATAGTATGCAGACCCTGAGCCCGGCTCGATGATAGGATGTATCGCATGGATAGCAAGACCAAGAAAGCGTTGATCATAGGCGGAGCCGTCGTCCTAGCGCTCGTCGTGTTAGGCGGAAGCCTCGCCTTAGTCCTGTCGGGAGGCGGCGGCCGGGAGCGCGCTAATATGCTCGCCCTGGCCCGCGAGTACATCGAGCGCGGCGATTTCGACCGCGCCTTAGACCTGCTCGATAGGCTTATCATTAAGGATGTTAACGACGCCGACGCGCGGGCCCTCAGAGACGAAGCCCTGGCCGGCAAGGCGGCGAAGGCCGCCCAGGGCGGGCAGGACGCAGCGGCGGGCTCGCCGGTCGATACCCAGGCCCTCGCCCAAAGCCTCGATCAGCTGGGCCGAAGCCTCGAGCGCACCGCTAGCAGCGTCGCCGCCGGGGCCGCGTCCGGCTCGGGCGGGAGCTCAGCGGCCGCGACCGCCGCCCAGCAGCGCGCGGCCGCCGACCAGGCCGCGGCCCAGGCTGCGGCGGAGGCCGCCGCCAAGAAAGCCGAGGAGGAGGCGCGCGCCAAGGCGGAGGCCGATGCGGAGGCCGCCCGCCGACGGGCCCAGGAGGAGGCCCTAGCCAAGGCGAACGCCGAGCTTCGCGCCCAGATGGAGGCGGTCAACGCCCTCGTCAAGCAAGGGCGCGACGCGTCCAAGACGGGAGACTATCCCAAGGCCAAGGACAACTTCGACAAGGCCACGGGCATGCTCCCCTCCGGCGAGCCGAAATTCGCCTCGCAAACCTGGGCGGATA
Organism: uncultured Spirochaetaceae bacterium; assembly: GCA_938004315.1. Classification (GTDB taxonomy): domain Bacteria; phylum Spirochaetota; class Spirochaetia; order Treponematales; family UBA12059; genus DAIPLR01. The sequence goes on along the minus strand of CALKWG010000043.1, from coordinate 2,063 downwards.
TCGCCGAAGGCTATTACGACGGCTACAAGCTGGCGCCCGAGAGCTCAGGCGGCGTCGAGTCGATCAAGCAGGCCCAGCGCGCCGCCCAGGAGGCCATACGGCTAGCCCCGACCGACCCCGCGACCGCGCGGCCCCATTATACGCTGTCTAAGATTTACAACGACGCCAAGCTACCCGATCAGGCCCTGGCGTCCCTGGAGCAGGCCGTAAAGCTCGATCCCAACGAGTTCCTCTACGCCTTCGAGCTCGGCCGGGCCTACTTCAACGTCCGCAAGTTCGAGGAGGCTAGGCGAGCCTTCGAGTCGGTCACCACGCGCTTGAACCCACGCTACGAACCGGCCTTCTATAACCTGGGCATGACCTTCAGGGCCCTGAATAATAACGCCTCGGCCTTGACCGCCTTCAGGCGCGCGACCGAGCTCAAGCCCGATTACGTCCTGGCCCACGTGCAGACCGGCATCATCCTGCAGTCCAGGAACGACCTAGCCGGCGCCGCCGCGGCCTTCAACAGCGCCCTGTCCTTCGACGCGAATAACCTGACGGCCCTACGGCGCTTAGGCGAGGTGCAGGTGTCCCAGGGGCGCTTGGCCGACGCCGAGCGCTCCTTCGAGCGCGCCTTGGCCCAGGCGAGCGACGCGACCACCACCTATAACCTGGCGAAGGTGAAGTACGACCTGGGTAAGGCTCCCGAGGCCCTGGCCTTGGCCCGGCGCGCCGTGGAGCTGGCTCCCGCCAACGCGCTCTACCATTATCAGCTGGGCCTCTCGGCCGAGCGCGTAGGCGACCTGGACGCCGCCGTCGCCGCGTACGCCAAGGCCGCCGAGCTCGATAAGCGCGCCGAGGACCCGCGCGTCAACTTGGGTAAGCTCTACCTGGAGTCGGGCTTCATCGATCGGGCCTTGGCCGTGCTCGACGAAGCCTACAAGATCAACCCGAAGTCGCTCGAAGCCAACAACAACCTCGGCAACGCCTACGGAGCCAAGGGCCTCTTCGATAAGAGCGTGTTCCACTATGAACTTGCCCTGAACCTCTCGCCCCGGGACGCGACGACCCGCTTCAACCTGGCGCGCGCCTACGTGCAGGCCGGCGACGCCGCGAAGGCGCGCGACTCGTACCTTGAGCTCATTAAGCTCGAGCCTACGCTCTGGGACGCCCAGTTCGAGCTCGCCAAGCTCTACGTCTCCATGGGCGAGTCGGCGGCGGCAAGGCGAACGATTAACGAGCTTCTATCTAAGAAACCTGATTATACCAAGCGCCCCGAAGCCGAGGTGATCCTGGCGGGGCTGTAAGGCTAGCGAGAAGCGGCGGTCGGGCTCGGCCGTCGCCCGCCTATACCGTGCGCCTGACCGCCTTATAGAGCTCGGCCTTGCTCATGCGAACCCAGATAGGCCGCCCGTGGGGGCAGTGCGGGTCGGGTAGGGCGAGCGCGCGGGCGATGAGCCCGCGCGCGGCCGCGTCGTCTAAGGCGTCGCCGTCCATCACCGCGGCGCGGCAGGCGGCCCTGGCCGCGGCCTCCTTGACCACCGCGCCGGGCTCGGGCTTGGCGCGCAGGAGCTCGAAGACGGCGCCCGTCTTGGAGCCCGGGAGGAAGGCCGGCGCCGCCTCGAGGAGCCAGGATGAGCCCTCACGCCTCAGCTTAAAACCAAGGGCCTCGAGCGAAGGAGCCACCGTAGCGAGGTATTCATCCTCGGCGTCCGATTCAGGCTCGTAGACTAGGGGTACGAGGAGCTCCTGCGACACAGCCCGGCCGGCCATGAGCTCGTCATAGAGCATGCGCTCGTGGGCCGCATGTTGATCGAGGAGTAGCAGCTCCCCATCCATTTCAGCGACGAGGAAGACGCCCAAGGCTTGGCCTAGGTACCTGAAGCGGAGGCCGAAGGCTTGGAAGCCGTCGACGGGCCGATCGGCGATACGCTCGGCAGCCCCCGGCGCTCCCTCTGCCCCGCCGAGCCGGGCGTCCGCTCCGCCGTACCCGCGCGCATCTCCGCCATGGTACGCCTGACTATCGCCTTCGCCGCGTTCCCGTACTTCGCGCGCCAAGCCGGCTATCGCCTCCCAAGAGC
>CALKWG010000042.1 GCA_938004315.1 uncultured Spirochaetaceae bacterium | reverse complement strand
GCTTCGAGTACGCCAAGGTCTCCATTCCGGTGGCGATTCTTATCTGGCTCATGATTTACCCGATGATGCTCAAGGTGGATTTTACGAGCATCAAGAACGCCGGGAAGAAGCCCAAAGGCCTGGCCGTGACTCTCGTGGTCAACTGGCTTATCAAGCCCTTTACCATGTACCTGATAGCCTGGTTCTTCCTGAAGGTCGTCTTTAAGGCGCTCATACCCGAGGCCTTGGCGACCGAATACCTGGCGGGGGCGGTGCTCTTGGGCGCGGCGCCTTGCACGGCCATGGTCTTCGTCTGGAGCTACCTGTCCGACGGCGACCCCGGCTATACCGTGGTGCAGGTGGCCGTGAACGACCTTATTATCCTCTTCGCGTTCACGCCCATCGTGGCCTTCCTCTTGGGCGTCAGCGACGTGCGCGTCCCCCTGGATACGCTCATACTCTCGGTGATCCTCTTCGTGGTCATCCCGCTCGGCCTGGGCGCCCTTACCCGTTCCGCCTTGATTAAGAAACGCGGCAAGGACTGGTTCGAGGGCAGCTTCGTGAAGAAGTTCGACGGCATAACCGAAGGCGGCCTCCTCTTAACGCTGGTCATTCTCTTCGCCTTCCAGGGCGAGGTGATCCTAGCAAACCCCCTAGCCATCGCGCTCATCGCCGTGCCGCTCGTTATTCAAACCTACTTCATCTTCTTCGTCGGCTACGGCTGGGCCAAGGCTTGGAAGGTACCTTACGAAGTGGCGGCTCCCGCCGGCATGATCGGCGCCTCGAATTTCTTCGAGCTGGCCGTGGCGGTGGCCATCAGCCTCTTCGGGTTGTCGTCCGGGGCCGCGCTCGCCACGGTAGTCGGCGTCCTCGTAGAGGTGCCCGTCATGCTGTCCCTCGTGCGCATAGCCCGCGCCACGCGCTTCAAGTTCCCCAAACAGAGCGCGGCGGCCGTTTAACGCGAGCCGAGCGCCGGGCTAACGCGCGATTAACGAAGCGCGCGTACGATGAAGGTTCGGAGGTATGAGCTATGACCAAAGTCCTGTTTCTATGCGTCCATAATTCGGCCCGCAGCCAGATGGCCGAGGCGTTCTTAAAGAAATATGCATCCGATAGCTTCGAGGCGGACAGCGCCGGCCTCGAGCCGGGGAAGCTCAACCCGTACGTCGTCCGCGCTATGGCCGAAGTCGGCATCGATATCTCCCAAAACCAGACGAAGAGCGCCTTCGAGCTCTACAAAGCCGGGCGCGCCTTTCAGGTCGTGGTGACGGTCTGCTCCAAGGAAGCGGCGGAGCGTTGCCCCGTGTATCCCGGCCTCGTGGAGCGGCATCATTGGCCCTTCGACGACCCCTCGGCCATGAAGGGGAGCGACGAAGAGATCATGGCCGGCGTCCGGCGCGTGCGCGACCAGATAGAGGCCGCGGTGAAAGAGTTCATCGCGAGCCATAGCTAGGAGCTAGGTTCGGTGCATCCGGGCTCCGACGTGATAAATCTTCCGTATCCCCGGCGGGTAGTGGTGGAGACGACCACCCGCTGTAACCTAGCCTGCGCCCGATGCCCGAAGCAGAGCCCAGGCTACGGCGGCTCGGCTCCGGAGCCGGACGCCGACTTTCCGCCCGGCTTTTTCGATCGCGTCATACCCGCCTTAGCCCATGCCGAATCCTTAGTCTTAAACGGGGTAGGCGAGCCCCTCCTCTATCCGCATCTTGAAGCGCTGGCGGCCGCCGCCCAGGCGGCTATGCCCGCCGGCGCGCTCATAGGCTTCCAATCCAACGGCCAGCTCCTTTCAGACGAACGGGCCTTGAGCCTGGCGCGCGCCGGCGTGAACCGCGTCTGCGTGTCCATCGACGCGCTCGACCCCGAGCTCTTCGGCGCGCTGCGCTCAGGCGGCAGCGAGGCCGGGGCCGAGGCCGCCCTGTCGGCCCTCCGGCGCGCGCGCGAGGCCGGCTATCCCCTGCGCATAGGCGCCGAGTTCGTCGCCCGCCGGGCTAACCTAGACGAGCTACCCAAAGTCGTCGAACGGGCCGCTGCCTTGGGAGCCGACTATGTCGCGGTGAGCCAACTCTTCCCCTACGACGAGGAGGCGGTCGCCGACGCCGCCTGGGATCCGACCCTGGACCTGGCCTGGGAGCTCCTGGCACGCTATACGCATGAAGCCGCCGCGGCAGGTTTAGATCTAGCGAGCTACCCCCGCGTCTATATGAAGTATACGAAAAGCCCCGAAGATCTGGCCGTTACCCGCCTGGTCGAACGCATGCAGGACGAGGCTATAGCCCAAGGCATTACGCTCAACGTCCTGCGGCTCTTCGAGGCGGACGCCGGACTCAGGGCTCGGAGCGCCGCCGCCTTCGCCGCCGCGGAGGACGCCGCGCGCCGCGCCGGCATAGAGCTCAGCCTGCCGGCCGTGAGCCCTCGACGCCAGCGCTCCTGCGAGTTCGTCGAGTCCGGCGCGGTCTTCATAAGCGCCGCGGGCTCCGTGCATCCATGCTATTTCCTGTGGCGGCGCTTTAACTGCTACCCAGGCGGCTGGCGGCAGGCCGTGACCCCGCGGAGCTTCGGGCGGCTCGACGACGCGGAGCTGCCGGCTATCTGGGACGGCAATGAGTATAGGCGCTTCCGCGCCAACGTAACCCGCTACGACTACCCCTACTGCATGAACTGCAACTTGGCGCTCTGCGACTACGTGCAGGAGGAAGACTTCTTCCAAGACTGCCATCAGAACGCCGAACCCTGCGCCGCCTGCCTGTGGTGCCAGGGGCTTTTCACCTGCATGACCTAAGGCCAGCGGGGGGCGGCGAGACCCCGCAGCCGCGAACGCGGCGAGGAGGCTCGCCGCGGGGGGCCGCGTCTGATCCCCAGTAGCCGAGCGGCGACGCTTGGCGGCCCCCTAACGAAAACAAAGCCCGCGCCGACTACGCGACGCGGGCTTTGAGCCTGTGGGCGGCCGGGCCGCCTAGGCCTTAATCGGCTTAGCGCCAGACGTGGGTGACGAACTTGACGCCGGAGTCGGCCTTGCCGATTTCCTGGGCGGAGCCGTCGTAGGAGCGGACGCGGGTCCAGCCCATCTGCTGGGTCAGCACCCACCACCAAGCGGTGCAGAGCACGCCGGAGTCGCAGTGGACGATCATGTCCTTCTTGGCGCTGAGCTTAAGGTCGGCGACCATCTTGGCCAGCTCGGCCGCGGGGCGGACCTTGCCGTCCTTGGTGATCCAGGCGGCCGGCAGGGAGTAGGCGCCGGGGACGTGGCCGAACTGATCGACGAAGCCCTGCTTAGCCAGGCCGAAGTAGGTGTCGTAGGCGCGGGTATCCAGGATCTGAGCCTTCTTGACATTCTTGAGCACGAAGGCCTTGTCGGCGATCAGGCTCGCGTTGAAGGCGGCCTTGAACTCGGTCTCGTCCTTGCTCTCGAAGCCGGTGGCCAGGCCTTTACCGGCCTTGACCCATTCGGCGTGCCCGCCGTCGAGCACGGCGACGTTGGGAACGCCGGCGTAGACGAGGGTCCAGGCGACGCGGGTGGCCCAGGCGAAGCGCGCGGCGCTATCGGCCTCGACCACGACGACGATGGAGTTCGCGTCGATGCCGCACTCGGCGATGGCTTCAGACAACTCGTCGGCGGCAGGGACCTCGTTATTGAGGCCGTCCTTGGCCACGTAGAAGCTGCCGCCGACCATGTTGACGGCGCCGGGGATGTGGCCCTCGCGGTAGGCCGCGGGGGCGCGGACGTCGAGGATCACGACGCGCGGATTGCTGAGGTTGGCCTCTACCCAGTCGGCCGACACGAAGGCGTCGACGTCGCGGGCGAAGACCGGGGCGACCATGGCGAGCGCCAGGACGATCAGGACGAGTTTCTTCATACGAGTTCTCCTAGAGAGTGTTTTCGCCCGCCAAGGGGCGAAACGCCCGGCCGCTTTATGGGCGGCCGGGTCGGAACGAGTTAGGGTACCAAGGTCAGATTTTTAGTTGAAAGTCCCGCGGGTATCCTTCCGGCCTCCAGGTAATAGGTCCGGTCGGCATGGCAGGTACCGCAATCCCGCGTCCTGTCCGTGCGCTTGGCTATATTGTGCGGCACGGTATCCCAGTAGTTGGGCAGGGCGTCGAAATTGCTCATCGTGATGCCGGCGTGGTCCTTGAAGGTGGTCCGCACCGTTGGGATGAGGCGCAAGGTCGTGAGCTGAGACGGAATCCTAGGGTTCTTGCCTAAGACGATGGCCGGGCTCGAGCTGGCGCCCTTGCCCTCGTGGCAATTGGAGCACTGGCGGTAGGCGCTGGCCGTATGGCAGGCCGAGCACGACACGCTGTCGGCGTGGGTCGCGTGGGTCTCCTTGGTCTTGGCGTTGCCTAGGTACTCCATGGGGTGGCAGTCGGTGCACGAGGGCTTGTTCGTAACCTCTTTGCGATCGCCGAAGGCCATGCCGGTGCCGTGGAACTGGCTGCCCGTGTGGCAATCAGTGCAGGTCATGCCCTTCCTATAATGGATGTCGGGCGTGCCGCCGTACTCGCCGGTGAATTCGGGCCAGACGCGTCCGCCGTGGCAGAGCGCGCAGGTCTTGTCCTCCACCTTGGTGAGGAACTGGTGGCCGTCCAGGAGGCCGGTGTTGACGCCGGCTACCTTGGGGCTCTTCACATGGCAGTCGCCGCAGGACGCGTGGCAGGAGCGGCAGGACTGCTCGAAGACCTTGCTATCGAAAGCCTTGAGCTCCGCCGCGTTGAAGCGAGGGGCCACGCCCTTGCGCATGCCGGCCGCCGTGTAGTGCAGCGAGAGGGTGTAGTTCTTGGCGATCTCCGCATGGCAGGAGCCGCAGCTGGCCACCGGGTCGTCCGAGGGGCGGGCGAGCATGCCTTCGTGGGCGTTCGCCTTGTCGCTCGCGGCCGGGTTACCGGCGTGGCAGTCCTGGCAGCTCATGGCCAGATGGGGGTCGCTCGTTAACGCTTGCTGGGTTACCACGTAACCCATGTAATAATCCGCCCGAACCGGGGGAGGAGCGCCTGCTCACCCCTCGCCTTCGGCTGACCCGATGACGGGCGGCGCGACGAGCCTCTGCATCGTCGTCGTGTTCGTATGGCAGCTTAGGCAGCTTGAGTCGGCCGCAAAGGTCGACACGGCGCCGGCGCCGAAGAACGCGACGATGAGCATAGCCCGCGCGGAGGTAGCCGTATTCATAAGAACCTCCTTCGCGTGGTGGGTAAGGCCGACGGCCCCGGGCGAATCAGTCGCGGCCGCGGCGCCGACTAGCCGAACTGAATCCGGCGGCGGCGCAACGGCGACGGCTTCGTCACCCGAGCTTATTATAGTCCGGGCGCTATATCTTCGTAAAGGCATAGATAAAAAAATATATATATGACTGATTTACTTAAGTTGACAAAGGCCGGGGCCGCGGGTAGGCTCGGATGAATCGGCGCCTGGGCTCGAAGCGAGGGCGACGCCGCGTACCCGAGCGCTCGACGAGGGGCGCCATCCCATCGCTAAGGACGGCTCGTGAAGCGATTCATCGATCGGCTCTCATCTATGAGGCTCGCCATAGGGCTCATTTCATACCTGACGGTTACGGGTATATTGGCGACCCTGGTGCCGCAGGGCCTCGCGCCCGAAGCCTACTACGAGTCCTATCCGCGGCTTATAGCGCCGCTCATCGTGGACACGGGCTTTAGCAATTTCTTCAGCTCCATCCTCTTCATCATCCCGGCCTTCGTCTTCTTCGCGAACTTGACGGCCTGCACGATTAAGCGTTTCGGCCGCGAGCTCAAGAAGAAGGGGCCCAAGCGCTTCGGCCCCGATATCCTGCATTTCGGCCTCATGGCCCTGGTCATAGGCGGGGCCTGGTCGTATTCGGGCAACCAAGAGGGCTCGGTGACGCTGCGCCCCGGCGAGAGCGTCAACCTCCCTGACGGCTCGGTGGTCATTCTCAAGGATTTCCGCTTCGAGCGCTACGACGACGGCCGGCCGCGCGATTGGGTCTCGGTCCTCGACGTCGTGAAGGATGAGAAGCCCGTTATGGAAGGTTTCGAGCTCAGGGTCAATAAGCCCCTGCGCTACGCGGGCCTTACGCTGTATCAGGCGACGTATTCTCAGACCCGCTCGCTCGTGCTGGCCGACGGCGCCGGCCGCGAATTCAGGATGGCCCAAGGCGAAGAGCTCGGCCTCGAGGGCCTGCGCTTCTTCTTCATGGCTCCCGAGGGGGCTGATCCGTCGGGCGGGGCGCAAGGCGGTCAGCCGGCTGCGGCGCGGGCCGTGCTCCGCGTGGCCGACGCCGAGGGCGAGCGCGTCGTTCGCGCGGCCCCCGGCGAAAAGTTAGGCGACGTGACGATCCTGGGCTTCCGCGAGGAGCTGGCTACGGGTATCCAGGCCGTCCGCGACCCCGGCTATCCCCTGGTCTTCGCCGCCTTCGTCCTCATCGCGATCGGCACCGCGATTACCTTCATCCAAAAGCTAAAGGAGGCGGCATGACCGCGTCTCAGATCTTCGCTTCGATCGGTTTCATCACCGTGGCGGCCTCCGCCGTAGCGCAGCTTATCGGGCTCTTTTCTAAAGGCTCCTGGCAGTCCCGCGTCGGCGCGTGGCTCCTCTTCGCCGGCGCGGCCGCCCTGATGGCCGAGCTCGGCTTAAGGAGCGCGGAGATAGGCTTCTTCGCCCTGACGAGCACCTACGAATCGATCAACTTCTACGCGGCCTTCGTCGCCCTGCTGGCGGGCGCGTACCGCTTCCAGAAGCGCTTCGCCTACGCGCCTGGCGTCGCCTTCGGGGCCACGATGGTGGCGGTGGTGCTCATAGCCATAGCCTCGAGCCCCCTCCTACCCAAGGAGGCCTTGCCGCCCATCCCGGCCCTGCGCTCGGCTTGGCTCCTGTTGCACGTGAGCTTCTCGTTCATAGGCGAGGCCTTCTTCGTGCTCAGCTTCGCCTCCGCCATACTCTTCCTGGCGGCCAAGGACGACGAGCGGCGCCTGGCCATGGACAAGCTGACCTATACCGCTATCGCGGTCGGCTATATCTTCTTCACGGCCGGCGCGCTGATTTTCGGCGCCATCTGGGCCGAGCAGGCCTGGGGGCGCTGGTGGGGTTGGGATCCTAAGGAGACCTGGGCCCTGGTTACCTGGCTGGTCTATACCGGCTACCTGCACCTGCGACTCATCATGAAGCGCAAGGATAGGCTCCCCGCCGTGGTCGCGGTCGTAGGCTTCCTCTGCACGGTCTTCACCTTCTTCGGGGTCAACTACCTCCTACCGGGCATACACAGCTACGGCTGATGGTAGCCTAACTCGGTAGCCTCGCGCGCCGCGAGTAGCTCGTAGGCGCGCCGGTCGTAGGCGTAGTCCCAGGCGCCCTGCCTGTGGAGCATGCGCCCGCCGAAGCCGGCCTTGAACGCATAGAGGCCGTGCATGGGGTGGCTCGGATCCG